>CAZWHR010000070.1:4575-5626 GCA_964633675.1 uncultured archaeon
GCGGTGGCGGGGACGGCGGTACGGAGAGTACCGAGAAGACGACGGGCCCTGCGGAAGACACGGTCACCGGCGCCCCCTCGCAGCCCGCTCAGCCGTCGTTCACCTGTACGGATCTGGCTCAGATGTCCGACAACGAGCGCAAGCGGCGAAAGCAGCTGGCCGATCAGCTCAAGTACACCGAGGAGACTCCGAATCCGGACCAGTACTGCTCCAACTGCAGTCTCTGGGTCCCTCCGGAGGAGGCCGATACCGGGTCGAATCCCGAAGGGTGCGGGGGCTGTACGCTGATTCCCGGTCCGATTCACCCGGACGGCTACTGCACGTCCTGGGCCCAGCAACCCACAACCTGATCGCGGACAGTGCCATGAGATTCAGGCTCAGTTTCACGTTGCCGATTCCGCTGTCGTACCTCATACTTGCGGGGATCCTCCTGACGGGCCTCGGATGCGGCTCCTCGGAGTCCGGACCGGAGGGCGGCTCCGAGCTTCAGACCTCCGGCGAGACTCCGCCCGACTCGATCCGTACCGCGGTCGAGCAGGCGGTCACTGAGGTCAACCAGATGCGCGAAAGCCGGGCGGCTACGATCGGCGAGGAGAAGATCGATCGGCAGACGTTCGCCAGGGTCTGCATGCCCGTCGGAAAGCGTGCCAAGGAGATCGCCGCCGAGCAGGGATGGGTGTTCCAGCAGCTCTCCGACAAGTACCGGAATCCCGCGCACGAGCTCGATGCCCAGAGCCGTCCAGTCTATGAGAAATTCAGCTCCTCCCCTCAGATGGGGGATACCTGGATGCGTACGGAACGCGAGGGTACGCAGGGCTGGCGATACTATCGCCGGATCACGGTCCAGTCCTCCTGCATGGGGTGCCACGGCGCGAGGGAAGAGCGCCCCGAATTCGTGACGGAGAGCTACCCCCAGGATCGGGCCTACGGGTTCGAGCCGGGGGACCTGCGGGGCGTTTATTCCGTTTTCGTTCCCGCCTCGGGCCACTGAAACGGGATCGACTTCGGTCGACCCCTTCGAGCCCGACCTCTTCAGCGGAACGCCCCTGCC
>CAZWHR010000071.1:0-5593 GCA_964633675.1 uncultured archaeon
CTCCACAACCTCAAGTATCTCACGGGCCAACGACTCCGTCTGGTTCAGATGACCTCTTTTACCCTCCAGAGCTTCTCTTGCAGCATCGAAACACCGGTTCATATCTCTCTCATCGCTTTCATGGACATCATACACCTTTGCAGGGGTTTCCCTCCTGTCCGCTTCGAATGCCAATATATTAGCCCGGGGTATAACGTTCACAGTTCCCTCGACATCCTCATTCTCAAGCTCCAGGAACACCTGCTCTGCTACCTGGGATGCAGGCTTCTCGTCACCGTGAAGGCCAGCAACCATGGTTGTCACAGGCTCTCCCTCTCCTATAGAATACATCTTGAGGTAGTGTGACCTGAGTTCCTCTCCATCGGATGTTTTTATCTCCTTCAGGTTCTCGGGTTCCATATCGATCTCCGGATTCTCAAGAGTCATCTATCGGTCACCGACCCGTTGTTTAATCCCTTCATTTAAATATCCTTCGGTATTCTTAATCATACTCAAATAACAAAAATATCTGGAGCAGGATTTGGATGTGTTCAGCGGAGAAAGAAGTGACTCTGAAAAGCAAAAACCTTTATTAAAGCCGTAGACAAACCAGGGAACGGGAATCGATGGAGATAGAATACAACTATCAGGCATCCGTTCTGAAGAGAGTGGAAATAGGAGATACCGTAAACATCCAGGAGAGCGGTCATAAACCTCAGACAGGAGATGTGATAGCTGTAAGGATAGAGGAGAAGCGCGGTAACTACGGAGACCTTGATCTGCCTGGCGGAAAATTAGTCGAGCTGGAGCCAGGGGATGTAGTGCTGGGAACGTTCGGCAACAGGGCGGGTGTAAAAGGATACATCGGATGCGTGCCGGAAAGGGTCGAAAAGGGGTCGCAGGTCGACTTCATCGGTTCCGGAGGCCTGTTCGGAAAATATATCTCCGCCACCAAGGAGCTGGGGCTACCCTATCGAGGGGAGTTCCTGGGATATGTCTCAAAAGATGGCAAGATACTGAACACCGAGGAACACGGTATAGAAAGAATCAACGACCTGGAAGCGGACGCCAGGGTGCTAGCGGTAGCTGCAACAAGGATGGACTCGGGCAAGACAACTCTGGCATCCAAGCTCATAGAGGAACTGGACGGAAGAAATTATGATGTTGGCTCGGTCAAACTCACTGGATCCGCCAGGGAGAGAGACAGGCTGAAGATGCTTGAATCAGGGTCGAAGATCTCCCTGGACTTCGTTGATGCAGGGCTTCCATCAACGGTTGAGGACTCCGAAAAGGTCATAGAATCGGCTAAAGGATTGATAAAGCATGCATGGACAGAGGAAGACCTGGATCTCATCGTGGCAGAGCTGGGAGCAGGCCTGATAAGTAAATACAGGGTGGAAAACGTTCTCCAGGATCTGGACATCAAGGATACCGTGTTCTCAGTTGCCGTTACAGCCCTGGACGTTGCAGGAGCTTACGGCATCAAGGAGACGCTCCAAAACATGGAATACCGGCCGGATCTTGTTGCAGGCCCCATAACCGACACCACCGCAGGCAAGGAAAAGGTGGAGGACAAGGTCTCAGCACCAGCACTCAACGCATTCAACAAGGAGGATATAGAAGAGGCAACAGATATAGTTGAAGATAACCTGAAGAACTAGTAGAGGGTCACAAACCTTCCTCAGACTTCTTCTCAACAGTCTTCTCGTGCATGAACTTCATCATCCTATCAGCAAGATCCACCTCAAGAACTTCTCCAACACCTTCAACTCCGGGCGATGCATTGATCTCCCCTATAGTAAATCCTTCCTCGTCAGGTATCACATCAACACCGCAGATATCAAAACCGCAAAGCCTTGCAGCCTTTATAGCCGCCTCCTTCATCTCTTCAGGAGCATCAAACTCCTCTCTACTACCGCCGGCAGAGATATTTGATCTCCACTCCTCTTCCTTACCTTTTCTCTTGTATGAATAAGTCTCATCCCCTATCACAACTATCCTTATATCTTCCCCGGGGTTCTTCATGTACTGCTGGAGGCATATATCCTGTTCAAAAAGAGTCAAGGTATCTATTATAGGGCTGAGATCGGACTCCGAATCAGCCTTCATAACCCCTTTACCCCCATAACCAGATATGAGCTTTATGACAACCGGATAACCTAGTTTTTCGGCTGCCTTCTCAGTTTCCTCTGTCGATAGGCTGTACATAGACCGCGGAACCGGTATATCGGCTTCAGAGAGAACCTTCATAGTGTAAAACTTGTTTGAAGCTATGGAAAGGGAATGAACTTCAAGTTGGGAATATACTCCTTTATCCGAAAGTATCTCAGGTATATGTTCCCCATAGAGAAGATCCGAACCCAGGAACCTTACAAACACGCAATCGAAGTCACATAAATCAGTGTTCTTATGCATAAGGTGGGCGCCGTCATCATATACTGTTCTTACCCTTTCAAGAGGGACACCAAGAACGGTATCAAAGTATTCCTTCCCAGCCTGTATGAAATGATGGTGTTGTGCGGATTTATCCCCATATATGACTGCACATTTAATCAGAATCACCCTTTAAGAAGTCTGCTACCTTCCCATAGACGTTTTTACCGCTTTCCTCCTCAAAGACATCCAGCATTGGATAGCTCTCCACCTGTACAACCTTGTCTCCTATAAGCCTCACACGACAGAGAGATGTTCCTATAGAATCAGCAGTCTCACGTATTATATCCTTTTTACCTGAAGAAAGACTGTGGTATTGGCGTCCTATATTATTATCTTTAGAATTCCAAGGTCTAGAGTCTAGTTCCATAGAAATAACATCCCCATCTATGAATAGAGAATCATATACCTCGCCCTCAAGAAACTCCTGAACCAGCACTATGCTCTCACCATGTTTAGAGTGCTTTGCAAATGACTTCAAGCCCTGAAGGTCGTATAATTTGTCTATATCCTCTCTTCTGAAGCCATCATATCGCTTGGCCACCACAGGGAAGGACAGATTTTCCTCAACCTGTGTAAGTCCTTTCTCGGTTGAGACGGCAAGCGTAGGAGGTATAGGAACAGACTTCTCGTCTAGTACCTTAAAGAGGTAGTTCTTCTTCGCCATGATGAAGAAAGATGAGTCATCAAGATTGGATCTTACACCGGAGTTGTGTATACATTCCAGAGCAACTCTTGCAAATATGCTGGCCTCAGGCTTTACCTGTACATATATAGCATCAAAGCCATCTAGGTCATTCTCACCTACATGCAGCTTTGAAGGCGAACCTGCCTCTACATAGATATCGGCCAGTGATTTTGCCTCTACACTATCGAAGTAAGGTTCAAAACCTTCAGCCCCACCATCACTCGTCAGAGCTAGTAAATTCGTCAAGCTTCTTGTCACCTCCCTCAAGGTCTCTAGGTTTCCACACTCTGTCCACACGTTCCCCTCCTCTCCATTTACCAAGGAACTCCTCGACCTGTTCGGGCATAACATCCTTTAATATCCTTCCCCTCCTCATTATCCTTCCAAGCTGCATCTCCAAGCTCTTGGATAGCTGCTCGTACTTGCCCGTATCGCAATAAATCAGATCATTCTTTATCCTCCAGTATGCAGTTGTTCCCTTTGGTGCCAGAACTAGGTACCCTCTTTCCCTTCCCTGGTGTTCGGACATTGCATCCAGCATCTCCGAACCATCAACATAGTATACTCCTCCAGATACAGTATGTGCGGAAGGATCAACTATAAGGAGTTCATCACCTTCAACACCTAGGGAGAGAGAATAGTGAGCTGTATCTGCGTCAGGGAAAAGCACAGTCTTAGCGAAGTTCGGTATTATGAGAGCATCATCATTGAACCATATCTTGAACTCCTCTGCAAGGCCGGTTATATTATCGTACTCCACAAATGCTCCTCTGACCTCTCCGTTTGTCAGTTTCTCTACCGCATCTATCAGGGGCTGAGGCTTGACTCCTCCCGGCTGCTCCGTCCCACTCTCCCCCGCAATCCTCTCTTGACTTATGTCGTAGCCGAACATAGCTAGAGCCATCTCTATTGATGCAGGACCACAGTAGGAAGGCTCCTGCGAGACAAAATAGCTCTTTATATCTTCTAATGTCTCTATATCAGCCTTCACACGCTTAAACATAACCTTTTTATCCATTAAGTCCTTGTTAGGCGCCAGCATAAAGTATCCGGTGTCCGTTGCTATCGTGGTTCCAAAGGATGAGATGTCTCTTATCTCTCCAGATTCTTCCTCGAACTTCACCTTCTTTCCAGGCTTCAAAATCTCGGAGGACTTCAGATATATCCCCGCTGCGTAGTTCTGGACTATGTCCTTAAAACCGAAAAACAACAGAAGCCCTATTACCGCCACAGCACCGTACGAGGCTGCTGTCAGGGTTGTGCCTATTATCTCCGAAGAGACTCCTAGCTGTATAACTGATATCTCAAGCACTACAAGGTACAGGAATACCTCTATAGCCTTGAAGAACCCTGAAACCATCTTTGGCGATAGACCCAGATCCCTAGCATACCTCTTTATTCCAAGAGTCTCTATAAATCCTGTCAGGAGATCCATCAGGAGTTTAACCACTAGAAATCCTAGTATGAATACTAGAACGGCAGTGAGGACTGATGGTACTGACTGGAGAACTTCCACAAACAACTGATTGGTGGCGGATGAGTTGAGATATATGAGGGCAAGGGATATAGTTACAACGGATACACAGTATTCCAGGTATTTGTAAGGCCTTTTACCTCTCTGCTTTATCTTTTCTATCATTTCCTTGTTTCCGAAGTACCTGTAACCCGACTTGACTATCTTTATCAGCGTCTTGCCTACAAGATATCCAACTAGAAGTATCAGCAGGCTTACTATTACCTTTACCAGAATCGGCTGATCCCATACTGTCGGACCAAGTGAAAGGAAGTTTTGTACAGACACAGGTTATCAGCTCGGGTTTTTTCACAGATTTTTAAAGAACAAGGAGTTCATTCCTACCTACATACCTATCTGTTAAGACAGCTGCTTTTTAAATTTGTTTGGTATCCAATACCTCAACTTCCCTCCCAAAGTATAAGTATCAGGGTGTTGAGAGGTCGGCCTGCTAAACTCCTCTTCCTTCTCTTCAGTGGGAGCAGTAATTACTAAAATTGCAGATACTAACTGCATATATTAACAAAAACCAAATAAAGATGTCTTCAAAAATAAGTAGGTAGACATTAATGAATTACAAAAATACAGGAAATCTCAAGAAGAACCTGGCCTCTCTAGCTCTGGTATTATTTCTGGTATCTCCACTTGTAACTTCCATACCTCTAAATTCGAATTCAGAGCGTGGAAACTGGAAGATGTTCCAATCAAACCTCAATCACACAGGCTTCACCAACAACAGCGGGCCAAAAAATCTAAGCTCGGTCACCGTCAGAAATTTTACCACTTCGGAAGCCGGCGTCCAGATGTCATCCTCTCCAGCAGTAGCAAACGGATACGTATACATAGGTTCCTCGGATAACCATCTCTACCAGCTAAACGCATCAAACGTAACCCAACATATAGCAAACTATACAACACCATCCTCATTCCCTGTAGATGCTTCTCCAGCTGTTGAAGACGGATACGTATATGTAGGCGGT
>CAZWHR010000072.1:0-5590 GCA_964633675.1 uncultured archaeon
CAGAAAGAACTCGGCGATATCCTTTGAAAGCGCGGCTCCGCCGGAGACGGCAAAGTTCAGATTTCCCCCCAGCCGATCGTGAAGCTTGGAGAATACGAGTCGTCGTGCGAGGGCGTTCTGGGCTTGGAGGAGCGGTCCGGGGGTGTTCCCGTCGATCTTCTTCTGGGCGAACTTCCGGCCGGTTCGAACCGCCCAGTCGAAGAGCGTCTTCTTGACCGCGGAGCCTTCCTCGGCGGATTTCTGGACCAGGTTGTACATGCGCTCGAACAGGCGCGGCACCGAGATCATGACCGTGGGGCCGACCTCCTGGAGGTTGCTGCTGACGGCGTTGATGCTCTCGGCGTAGCTGATGGTCGCGCCGGTGGCGAGGACGGCCAAATAACCCGCCGTGCGTTCGAACGAGTGGCAGAGCGGAAGGAACGAGAGGTGGTGGTCCCGTTCGTCGAACGGGACGACCGAGAGTGCGGACTTGACGTTCGAACAGAAGTTCTCGTGGGTGAGCATCACCCCCTTCGGCTTTCCCGTCGTACCGCTCGTGTAGATGAGCGAGGCGAGATCGTCCGGCGCGACTTCCTCGCGGATGCGCTCGAGCTTGGCGCGGTGTTCGTCCCAGTAGGTGCGGCCCTCCTCCATCACCTCGTTCCACTCGCGCACGAAGGAGGGGAGCTCGGACTTCGGATCGGCCATCGTCACCACCTCGCTCAGATCCGAGCAGTCCTCGAAGACGTCCTCCGCCTTCCGCTGCTGAATGGTCGTCGAGGTGAAGAAGATCTGGGCCCCCGAATCCTGCAGGATGTACGCGACCTGATCGGCCGGGAGCGTCGTGTAGAGGGCCACGTTGATCCCGCCCAGGATCTGTGTGGCCAGGTCGATGATCGCCCACTCGGGGCGGTTCTCGGCGAGGATTCCCACGCGGTCGCCGGGCCGCACGCCGCGGCTGTGGAGGTATCCGGCCAGAGCCTCGACGCGCCGGTTGAGCTCCGTCCAGGAGATGTCCACCCAGACGTCCTCGTCCGTGTCCTTGTACCGGAGCGCCGTGCGGTCGGTACCCCGGTAATGATCGACCAGACGGGTGAAGAGCTGGGGCAGCGTGTCGAAGGGAACGAGTGCCGGCATGGGGCCAGAATCGGGGGCCAGAGGGCAAGACGGCGGCAAAAACCCAAACTAATCCGGCCCGCCCCGAATGGCAATCCGGCGACGCGCGGTAGCTCAGTCCTCCCGGGCGAACACGTAGTAGAGAATGAGGCCGAGAATGGGAGCCAGGAGGATGAGCAGAATCCACAGCAGCTTGCTTCCCGCACTCCAGTCGCTGTTCAGTACCTCGACGACCGCGATCACGTCCAGGATGAGAATGACGAGTCCGCAAAATCCGTAGGCGAACGGATCGCTGGCCCGGTCCACGAGATTCGGACCGCTGCATCCGGTGAGGACCAGGAGCGCGAGCAGCGTCGCGGTTCGGGTGAGTACGCGGAGGGCCGAACGGGCGCCGGCGGGCGATTCGGTCATCGGCACGATCGGAGTGGATTTCTCGAGAGAACGCTCGTCGACATCCGTCAAGAGCGGCCCGGTCGGGAGCGGCTCGGTCACGAGCCGGTCTCCAGGCGGAGCCAGAGCTCGTCGAACAGTAAGATCAGACCGCCGAGGCTTCCAAGCAATGCCGCCGCCAGCACGGGCTGCCAGATCAGGAGGCCGCCTACGAAGCCGAGCAGGCCTCCGAGATATTTAATGTAGTTGAGCTGCTCGTTGGAGGTGGCCAGGAGGACGCGCTCCAGCTCACGCTCGTCGAACTCCAGCAGATTCTCGCGCACGATCTGTTCGATGTTCAGGTGTCGGACCACGTGCACGATGCTCTGGACGGTGCCGGTTTCGATCGCATCCGCCCGGTCCTCGAGCCATTGGGGGATCCGGTCCAGGCGACGGTCGACCTCAGCGAGGAGCGGGGCCTTCTCCTCGGCGATCCGGTCGATGCCGTCGTGGATCCGTTCGGTGAGCTCGCCCTCGTTGAAATATCGGTACGCCCGGAGTGCCAGGCCGGAGAGCCCCGATCGGCTCTGGGCTTCGAGGCCGTCGACCACGGTCTCGGTGAGGCGTTCTCGTACCGTGGGATCTGCGAGCACGCGATCGATCCGATCGGCGATCAGCCCACGAAGTTCCTCTCGGATTCGATCGTCCGCGAGGGCGTCTTCGGCTGCCCGTGCGGCCTTCTTCCGGTACTGCTCGACGAGTCCCCGCTCAGCGAGCCGCTCCTCGATGAGCGACTCGCTCAACAGTTCGGTGGAGATCGTGCGGGCCATCCGGTGGGCCGTTCGTTCTCGCTGCGCCGGAAGGAGGCCCTGCCCCAGGATCGGACGGGGGGTACGTGGGCGAAACAGCATCAGGATGGCCAGCCAGTTGGTCCCGAATCCGATCAGGCCGGCGACCGAGACCGTACGCAGCAGGCCCTCCACCTCCAGGGCGTATCCGGCGAGCGTGAGCGTCCACCCCGGAAAATCCCAAAAGAGCGAGGTCCCGAACAGGGCTCCCAGGAGGGCCGGGATCCACCGGAGGTAGGCGATGATGACCCGATACCGCTTCCCGGGCGGCGGAGGTCGATTCGGAGATTCCTCTCCGGCACCGGGGCGACCGAAGTGGGTCCGGACGTGCTGGCCCAGCAGCTTCCCGAGCCGGCGGATCGGTCCCGCGTCATTCGCGCTCAAAACAGCTCGAGAATCTTCAGGTGCTGCAGGTACCGCTCCGGATTCTCCTCGAAGTCCCGGACCAGCCGGTTGACGCCGGTCGCTGCGGAGTCGAGCCGGTGATACAGCGAGGGGTCGCGGGCGAGCCGGCCGAGCGTTCCCTCGCCTCGGTTGATGTTCGTAGTGAGCGTATCCAGGGAGGTCCCCACCCGGTCGATCGTAGCGAGGGTCGACTCGGTCTTTCGGAGCGATCGGTTCAGCCGGTCGATCACCATCCGCAGGCTGTCCTCGTTCTCCTCGGAGAAGGTGCGTACGTTCTCGGAGACCTGCTCGGTATTCTCGAGAATGCCCCGCACGTGCTGGTGCTCCGTGCGGAGCAGTTCGTCGAGCTGCCGCGTCAGCGAACGCAGGTGACCGAGCGTGCCACGAAGGTCGCTGTTCGGCTGAGCGAGCTGCTGGTTGACCTCACCCACGGTTCGGTTCATGGTGCCCAGGAGGGTGTCGGCTCGGGTGAGGAGCGGGGCGGCCTGGTCGGAGAGCGTCCCGAGAATGTTCTCCTCCTGGCTGCTCGGGATGAAGTCCCCGTTTTCGAGCGGCGGATTCGAAGCCGGGCCGGGATCGATCACCAGACGCGTGCCCCCGAACTGGCTCCATCCGGTCAGCTGCACCACCGACCCTTCGGGTACCGTCACGTCGCTGGAGATACGCAGCCGCACGTCGACCTGCTGGTCGGCCTGATCGAGCTGGACCGAGGTTACGTCTCCGACCGTCACTCCGTGTATCTGAATGGGATTCCCGCTCACCAGTCCGCCGACCTGTCGGAAATTGGTCTCGAGCTCGTAGGAGCCGCGAAAGAGCGGGATGTCCTGGAAATAGCGGACCCCGAAGAAGAATACGAGAACGGCCGCCACCAGAGCGATACCGACCTTCAGTTCGTTGGCGTACTTCATTCAGCAGTTGGACTCATACATCCGGTTCGAACGAACGGACCCGAGAAACACGGGGCTAGGGGCGCGAAATTTCGGGCTGCGACGCCGACGGTCCGATCTGGTATTCCGAGGCCTTGACGAAGCTCAAGAGCGTGGAGTCGTCGCTTTCGTGGAGCTCCTCGACGGTTCCGAGCCAATGGGCGCGGGTGTCGTGGAGAAAGAGCGCCCGGTCGGAGATTTCCAGTACGGAGTGCATGTCGTGCGTCACCACCACGCTGGTTACGTTGAGCTGGTCCGCCAGACCGCTGATCAGCTCGTTGATGGTGTTCGAGGTGTCCGGGTCGAGACCGCTCGTCGGCTCGTCGTAGAGAATATACTCCGGCTCCATCGCGATCGCACGAGCCAGGGCCACGCGTTTCTTCATGCCGCCGGAGAGCTCCGCCGGTTTCTGATCCCGCACCTCAGGCAGCTCGACCATCTCCAGGCATCGCTGGACGTGGGCGTCGATCTCGTCGGACTCCTTCTCCGAAAAGTTGCGAAGTGGAAACGCGACGTTCTCGAACGCGCTCATCGAGTCGAAGAGCGCCCCGCCCTGGAAGAGGACGCCGAACCGTCGCCGGACCTCGCGCAGCTCGTTGTAAGAAAGCGCGTTGATGTCGATGTCGTCGATGAGTACGCGGCCCTCGTCCGGAGTGTGGAGGCCGATCAGGTGCTTCATCAGGACGCTCTTTCCCGAGCCCGAGCGGCCGATGATGGCGAAGGTCTCCCCCTCCTGGATCCGGAAGGAGATTTCCCGGAGCACCTCCAGACTCCCGAACGACTTGTGAAGATTTTGGACCTCGATCATGAGCTCGGTCTAGAGGAGCGTAGCCGCGAGAATGTAGTCGGCGACCAGCACCATGACGCAGCTGGTCACGGCCGCCTGCGTCGTGCTCTTACCCACCCCTTCTGCTCCGCCGTCCGTGTAGTAGCCCTTGTAGCAGGAGACCGAGGTGATGACGAATCCGAAGGTCACCGCCTTGAGCAGACCGAAGAACGCGTCGAACGGATGGAAATACTGCCGGGCTCCGGCGATGAACTCGGCCGGCGAGAGAAACCCGGAAAATTCCGCCACCAGCACCCCGCCCGAGATACCGACCAGGCAGGCCGCTACGTAGAGCACGGGAAACATCACGATGCCGGCCAGAACACGTGGTACGACGAGGTAGCTCACGGAGTTCAGCCCCATCGCCTCCAGCGCGTCGATCTGCTCGGTGACGCGCATGGTCCCGAGCTCGGCGGCGATTCGGGCTCCGACCCGGCCCGCCAGGATGAACGCCGTCACCACCACCCCCAGCTCCAGAATCATGGAGGGCACCACGATCGATCCGATGATGGACTTCGGAATGAACGGCGAGACGAGCTGGTAGGCCGTCTGCAGGGTCGTGACGGCTCCGGAGAACGCGGCCGCCAGCATGACGATGGGAAGGGACTCCACGCCGATCCGCACCATTTGCTCGAAGAGATTGTCTCGATGCTCGATGATCTCACCGAGCGAGCGGAACGACTGGTAGAGGAGGAGCCCGTACTGGCCGAGAGCTACGAGCAGGCCCTCCACGTACCGGATCGGGGCGGAAAGCATGTGGGCGGCGGAGTCGGGGTTCTGGCGGAAACCGGCAGAAATAGACGGGCAGCATTAAACTCTCACCCCCCGGCTGTGTTCAAGTGGGTGCGCGCTCCGGCGTCTCGGCTCTACGAGCCGCCGGAGGTTTGAATATTTCGTCGATCCCTGGTCCCGCCCGTTCATGAGCGCCTCGAAGACTACCTACGTCTGCCGGGAGTGCGGCTACCAGGCCCCCAAGTGGATGGGTCGCTGTGACGGCTGCGGGGCCTGGAACTCGCTGGTGGAGGAGATCGCGGAGGACGATTCGACTACCGGCAAGAAGCACACCCGCAGCGCCCGGAGCGATCGCCGCCCCCAGCGCCTGGACGAGATCGCGCCTCGGG
>CAZWHR010000073.1:0-5589 GCA_964633675.1 uncultured archaeon
GGACGTGTTCGCGCAGGTACTCAACGCCGGTCCCCATGATCTGGACGGCGTCGAGGGCGCTCCGGCCAGAATCGGGAGCGGCCGCCGCGTGAGCGGCGGTTCCCTGGAACGTGAACTGGATCGAATCAAGCGCGAGCGAACTCGACAGCTGTGGGCGAGTACGGTCACTTGGGTGCCAGGTGATCGCGGCGTCAAGGTTGTCAAACGCGCCCGCGCGAGCCATGAACGTCTTTCCGACGAGCGTCTCCTCGGCCGGGCAGCCAAAGAAGGCAACGGTCCCCTCTAGGTCACCGGCGGCGATGGCCTCCGCGACGGCAGCCGCCGCGCCAACCCCTGCGGTCCCGAAGAGATTGTGTCCGCAGCCATGACCCGGCGCGCCCGCCTCGACCGGGCAGCGCTCGGCCGCTACCTCCTGCGAAAGCCCGGGGAGAGCGTCGAACTCGCCGAGGATCCCGATCCGAGGGTCACCCTCGCCGTAAGTAGCGACGAACGCTGTCGGCATTTCCCCGATTCCTATATCGACATCGAACCCCTCGGCCTCCAAGGCGTCAATCAGCGTCGCTGCGGATTCTTCCTCGTGGAGGCCGAGTTCGGGCGTCGACCAGATCTCGTCCGCGAGTTCGTACAGCCGCTCGCGGCGTCGCTCGACCGCCTCATAGGTGTCGATCCTCGCCATAAGAGACTACTGTGTCCCCCATGATTTGAACGTTCGTGTCACCGCGCTTATCCACATCCGTCACTACGGTTCCCGCGGAGAAGTTGTCAATTCCGATCCCCTACCCGAAATCGTAGGAACTCGACTTCCAATGTATCGCCAGGATCACTGACTGCGGATCTTGAGATCAATATACCGTAATGTTCCGTCGGATATCGACTAATTCAATTCCTGTGCAAATCTCTCCGTTTTCGAATTCGATCCCCAGGTTTCCATCGCTCGGAGAATTTTTCACCGACCTGGACTGGTAAATTTTGATGAGCTGGGCTAATCATCATCGTGAACTTGATCCATAAGTATCAACGCCGGTTTTGAAGACTCATCCGTCAAGAATTGCGGAGATCTCGATCCGTTTCCAAGTCGGTTCACCAAATCAATTAACTAGCGCCACTGAAAAAAGAATGGCGTGTCGTCAAACAAAACTATGGAAACTGAATACGGAAAGGCATCCCTGACACCGGAGGACGACGTCATCGCGGGATCCTTTGGAACATGGACCATAACGTACACTGTCGGCAATATCGGTATGGACGACGGTGGTCGACTGAAAATCGCTACCAACGTGTCCAGCGACTGGGGACCACCACAATTCAGTGATCCCACCGCGGACAACTACTGTAGCGTACGGACATCCGGAGACGCGTCGGTCGACGCAGCATACGATCCAGAGGGGTACGAGCGTCCGTGGCGAAACACTATCGATGTGCGTGTCTTCGATGGGGCACTCGATAAAGGCGACAGGATCATTGTCACACTCGGTGATCGAACTCACGGAAGCATGGGGATTCAGGCTCAGACTTTCCCGGAGAACGGGTTCCAATTCATCCCACTGCTTGACGCGTTCGAAACCGGTGAATTTGTTCAACTTCCAGACGTTTTGGAGCTAAATATCGTCGGCGGGCCAGCTGACCGACTCTGCGCCGTCGCACCGTCGAATACCTCCCTTAATGAATCGGTAACAGTCTCCATTCGTGCTGAAGACTACTGGGGTAACGTCGCTTCGGAATATAGTGGGACCCTGCAGGTCCGACCCGAGGACGAGGATGCGACCCGATCGGAAACGGTCGACGCGGTCGACGGTATCGCTCGGGTCTCGGTAGACATCCAAGAACCCGGGGTCCATCGATTCCACGTCACAGACGAGGCAGAATCACTCAAGACAATGACCAACCCCATTGACTGTCGTGACACGAAATCCGGCCGAGATACCTACTGGGGCGATATCCACGGTCAGTCGGGTGAAACCGTTGGGACTGGCACTATACAAGAGTACTTCCACTTCGCGAACCGGAGAGCGTTCCTCGACTTCGCCTCCCACGCTGGCAACGATTTCCAGATCACCGATGACTTCTGGGACGAAATCAAGGAGACAATCAGTGCGCATCACACTCCCGGATCGTTTGTAACCTTCCTTTGTTATGAATGGTCGGCGAATACGCCAAACGGCGGTGACCATAACGTCTACTTCCGTCACGACGACGCAGATATCCACCGGAGTTCGAGTTGGCAGGTAGATGCTGGCACCGATCGCTACCGGGGTGTCTGTCCCATTAAGGATCTCTACGAGTACTATGAGGGTCGTGACGATGTCCTGATCATCCCCCATCAAGGGGGCCGTCCGGCTACATTGGAAGCCTACGACTCAGAACTGACGCCGTTCGTCGAAATCCTCTCCGTCTGGGGAGTGTTCGAATGGTTCGGACAGGAAGCTCTGGACCGAGGATATCCTGTCGGATTCGTGGCGGGAAGCGATGACCATACCGGACGTCCCGGTGCCAGCTATCCCACGAACGAGGCCGACTGGGCGTTTCCCATCAAGGGTGGACTGATGGCTGTCCGAGCCGACTCTCTAACGCGGGACGCACTCTGGGAAGCATTCGTAGAACGGCGTTGTTATGGAACGACCGGTGCCCGAATCCTGCTGGACATCAATGTCGACGGAAGTCCAATGGGAGCAGAGGTTACTGTTGACGGAACACCGAACATCGAGATCGACGTGCAGGGAACGGCTCCTATCCAGGAAATCGACTTATTCCGTGGGAGTGAACGGATTCGGAGACTGCGGTTTGACGAAGGTGAGCGACGGGTCGAGTTCCGTTGGAGCGGCGCACGATCTCGGACACGTCACAAACTGCAGGACTGGTCTGGCGGTCTCAGTATTGATGCGGGACGGATAGCCGAGATTGAGGAGTTCGGATTCGACCACCCGAAGCAAGGTGTGACTGAGCACACGCCCACCCAAGTCCGGTGGGAGGGAACTACGGCCGGAAACTACCAGGGGGTTCGGGTGGCGTACGATGCCCCCGACGACGCCAAGATTACCATCTCTACAGAGCCAGTGAGCGAATCGATGACTGTCGCGGATCTGCGCCAGCGTAAAGTCATAGATGCCGGTTCTGTCGGGAGGCAACTTGAGATTCGGCCGGTCGGAACGTCCACAATCGTGGATACGACAATCGAGTTCAAGGACCAGGATGCACCCACCGGGACCCATCCATATTACGTCAGAGTCCGCCAGGAAGACGGTGAACTGGCTTGGAGTTCACCGATTTTCGTGAATATCGAGTGAATTCGTAGCCGTATCTGAAACCGGCATTTAAGTCGTAGTGTCTCAGTTCCACCAGAGGGGTGAATAGATTGGACGGCCCGTCGGCGTCTGTTTCGGATATCGGAGGCGTTTAGTTGTTTTAGCAAACGAATTACTCCGTCTTTGGTTGTGTCGACAAGAAATCCCGACAGAAACTCCCGTTTGGTCCGGCTACCGAACAGAGCGCGAATAAGTGGAAATCGGGCTGAATCGGGGCTGGAACCATTCGGTGACAGTGATGGACCCGACCGGTAATGTTTCGCTCAGTAGTAATTCCCGATGTTCGCGTGGCCCGCTGCGTAGCCGTGGGTATGGATCTCGACAAAATTTCCCCAGGGATCTTCGCAGTAGGTCATCTTGTACTCCTTGTCCGGAAAGATCTTCCAGATCTCCTTAACCTGTTTTCCTCCCGTCTCCGTAATACGGTCGGCCAGTTCCTCGATTTGGGGATCCTGAACGCAGATGTGATTGATCCCGGGCAGGACGTTGTCGGAGTCCGTGGTTCCGGTCGTATTGTCAAATTCGAATAATTCGAAACCGACATGGTTCCCGGTTTCCAAGTGGGCGATCTTCATCCACTCGTAGTCCGCCCCGCCGTCTGCGATCAAGTCGCCAAAGTGGCCCTCGTGCGGTCGTATTTTTTCAGGCCCCATGATGTGCTCGAACCCGAGAACGTCCTGGTACCATTCGACTGCCGCCTCGATATCGTTTACCGTCACGCCGATGTGGCCCAAACTTCGAGGAATTGTCTTTTCGGACATAAACCCGAAGTGAAAGGGCCTATAGTTAATGGTTTCGGGTACTGGACATTTTCCCTGAGTTGTAAATCGCCTTCCGCTTGTCATTCACCGCGGGTCCGGTGGTGGGTGGTGACCGATCTTGTACCGAACCGGCACAAGGGAATGAATAAGGTGACCGGGGAATAGTTGCCGGACCAGGGGATACTGCCGGGCGATCCCCCCACCCATATAGACAGTAGTGGGTGGAATGATGACCGGTTATTTCTGAGCTGTCTGAGAGATTTTAGTAACGAAAGACAACCATTCCAAATACCCGGACAGCAGGTTATTAGTACGTGGACTCGACAGAAGCCCTCATGCACCCGGAAACGCGCGTCGAGATGCACGAAGCGGAGGTCAGGGAACTGGCGATGGACTACTCGATCCCCCAGGAAACCATTGACGATCGTGTCCCACTATACACTCAGACGCTCTCATCGATCATCGAGGCATCTACAGCTGCCGAGGTCGATGACGTGGTGCTCTGGCTCAAACAGGAGATCCGATCTCGAGGAGATCTGCCGAGCAACGACGAGGTCCTATCGAAAGCCCGGGATATTTGTGAAGATCGGGGATACCGACTGTCGGAGCCGTAGGAGGTGGCAAAATCTACTCACGGGGGGACTATGCTATGAGTGGAGTACTCGTCTCGATTTGGCGATGGGTCCCAATCTAGCCCCCTTTCACTCTGAGAGGATTGGGTTCACGGCCCCGATCTCGGAAGGTCATTACTGCACGACTTGGAGGAACACTGTGGACTGGCCACCGATACCCAAGTGATCGATTCTTCGCCACGAGATTACAGAAAACGTACTCAATAGTTTATGAATACGATGACCGGATTGTATTTGTCGAATTATCCTCTACGAACCCGTCTGGATTAAGGACCAACAGTTTCGGTTTAGTTGATTCTTTATACTAATTATAATTTCCGGAATAAATCGTCTCAATGGCCTTAGGGACACAATTCGCCGGGTTGGAAGGCGGGGCTCAGCCGGCCAACGAGAGTTTCTTGGGCGTGGCTCACCCAGCATTTCGTGAAGTCGGCGAATTCTGGTTTCAGGATCACCCAGATCCGTCCGCTTGATTCCTGTACAATCCCGTCAGACATCGTCCATACCTGCGTTCCAACAAGAGATAAATTTCCGAACATCAATCCGAAAACCGTCAATTTGTGTCCCAAAGCACTGGAATTCGCTCAGCATCAGCTAAATTCAACGATGCCTCCTCGTTTGATCAACTTGTTCAACGTCGGTCTAAATGTTCGGTTTCCGAGTGCCTTGTTGGCCTGCTGGCGACGAGACCCATGGGTTCAAAGTGTCAACATAATGAACAATATAGAAACATTTATTTGCTGGCCAGATTGGTATTGAGAAGCATGGCAAGAAATCACAAATCAAGTAATGGGAGTAAGGAGAACTCATTAGACGAAACCCGGATCTATTTGCGTCGTCGAAACGCTATGAAGGCGTTTGCCGGAGGACTCGTAGGCGGCGTTTCCTCGCTAG
>CAZWHR010000074.1:0-5538 GCA_964633675.1 uncultured archaeon
TTATCGTCTTCGGAGCCGGTCTCAGTTCATCCTTCGATTCTACTTCCTTCTCGAACTTCTTGCATTCAAAGCACATTTCTAATTCACCTCCCCTCGTAAGAGGGAAACGAACCACATCTCCCGGAGTTTGAACTTGTAAGTGGTATATAGAGCGGAAGGTTTAAGCGCTATCCGCCCACCAATAAGACCATACCAGAGAAGTAGTTGAAGACGGGTCAGCCGTTTTTATAGGCCTCATCCCCTATCGTTCCAGGATAATGGAATCGATAGAGTTCACCTTAGCCAGGTTCTTCTGCAGGAACTTTCCAAAACAGCTAAGGTGCTTCATCTTCTTGAATATACCATTTAGAGAAAGGTTATAAAAAGGTTTTCTATAGAGGTGAGATTATCTTTACATCCCTTAAGAAATGTGGTCTCTCACAAATAAAGGAGTTATATAAAAAGCCCTTCCTAGAACGCCCACAAAAACCAGTATACAGATGGAGGAGTCCGGAAGGTCTATCGGAAAAAGGCTTAAAACACTACACAAGTAAAGACTATATAGATCCTACAAAATGGTGCTTGAAACGATTATATCAGAGCTGGCCTCTCTGCAGAACCTGGCGCTTATAGCGGTTCTGATAGCCCTTTTCATAGTTGGATACAAGCTTATGCAGACAATGATCCAGACCGGTCTGATAGCCATCTTCTCCGGACTGTTTCTTATAGCACTGAACATAGTAGGGTTAGGGCCAGAAGTTACTATTTCGCGGTTCCTGACCTTCATGGTTCTAGGAATAGCACTCTACATGACTTACTCCTCCCTGCAGTTCCTACACACCGTGGCAACCTTTGCATGGCGCATAGTAAAGAAAATATTTAGTCTTCTCAGTATGCCCTTCAGAGGCCGTAGTTCAAGTAGGAGCAGGAAGAGCAGTGAGAAAGAAGTGATACTGAAAGAAATGGATGAATAAATGTCTCTTTCTATCCCCCTATAACCGTTCTAGAGTCGTCCTCCCCAAATACTGCCTCAAATACTTTGCCTTTCAGGCTGTATGTGCTGGAACTGTAGTTTCTGGCGAAAAAACCTTCAAAGCTCGTTATAGAAGCAGGCTTCTGATCCAGCTGTGAGAAACTACCTGAGACCTTTGAGAACCCCATCTTCCGGGATCGTAGCTGGTCGATGGAAACAACCTGCGGATCAAGTATCTCTGCACTAACCTTCTTTGGCTCAGAAGCTGTAAAGGGTAGAGAGTTAAACTCCATAGATTCGGCCTTCCCTGTAACAGATAGGTTTTCCTCAAACTCTATTTTACCGGTGAAATTGATAAATCGCATATCTATCTCTTCCACATCTGCTTCTAGACCCCCCACCTTTACAACAGCGCTTCTACCCTTTATACGAACCTTTTCCGACTTATCGGATATATCAAGCTTTCTAGAATCTTTATCCGATCTGAAGGAAGCTTCTATAGATGTATTAGGAGCTTCATCAGACGAAAATATGGCTCGATCCCCTAAATCCAGGGCCTCACCTATACTGCCCGGTATCTGTATATCCAGCCCTCCTATCCCTGATTCAGGGTTCTTCATACCTACAGCAATAGCTAGAAGAGTTACAAAGACCGCGGCCACAACCTTGTAGTCAAGACCCATATAATCTAGTTTTGGAGTCATATTATAAAAAAGTCATTTACCCTGAAAACATCAGGGAAATGGCGGACTACAGCTGCATAGTGGTAGAGCCCGAAATAGAAGGCAATCTCGGATTCCTGGCACGAACCATGGCCAACTTCAAGATAGAAGAACTGATCCTAGTCAACCCACAGTTCAACATAGGGGAGGAGGCAAGGAACCGAGCAGTACATGCCCAAGATATAATAGACAACGCCAGGATAGTCGACAGCATGAAAAAAGCACTTGAAACAGTGAATTTCGCAGTAGGAACCACAGGTATAGATGCCTCAAGCTCCAATGTAATCAGAAAATCAATAGAACCTGAAGAAATGGCAAAGAGAGCCTCTGAAGTTGGCGGTAGCGTCGGGATAATCCTAGGAAGAGAATCTAAAGGCCTCTCAAACAAGGAGCTAGAGAAGTGCGATATAGTGGTAAGAATTCCTACTTCGGAAGACTATCCTGTTATGAACATCACACATGCTGCGGCAGTGGTATTTTACGAGCTTTTTAAGCACCGGGAAGAAAAAGAAAAACGGAAGGCCTCAAAGCGGGAGCAGAGGGAGACCCTGGAAAAAGTATTTAAGGATACAACCAAACATTTGAGTTTAAGCCCTGAAGAAATTGATAGAGCAGGTAAAGTACTCAGGAATTTTGTAGGGCGGTCCTTCATAGATGAACACGAAGCAAACACACTTATAGGTACTTTCAAGCAGATTAACAACATATTAGGTGACAAAAAATAGTATTCGGCATCTTTGGTAGCGGTAACAGCGTGGTACAGGTCATCATCTCATTTGTAATGCTAGGAGTGTTCTTCCTGCTCTTCCCAAAACTCATTCTATTCCAGATAATCTACAAGTTAAGGTCTGCAATGGACGAACTGGAGAAGAACGCCGAAGAGGCTGAGCAGATTTTCTTGGAGAGCGCCACCGATATACACCCCTCAAAGCTTGAAGAATCTATGGAATCAATGAAAAATTTAGTGGTGTCCCCCCCATCAGATCTTGATCCCTCAGGTATGTTCAACAAAATGGAACATGTTCTGGATAGCTCTGAAAACAAAATGAAGGACTTTGTCGAATCTCTAGATCCTGAAGCAGATCCAGAACAGAAGGCAGATAACAACATGGCCTTCAAAGGAGTATATGGATCCCACCAGATCTACGTGGTTATAAGACATTTCAAGAAGCTCATAGAAGAGACAAAGAACTACCAGCTCGGAGGAATGATTCAAATGATGCTTCCGCTATACAGGGAGCTTTCAGAGTCTCAGAAGGACGCTACTGAAGCATTCTCCCAACAGGTGCCTATAGGAGATACAATAGGACCTATTATAGCTGCGCGACTTATGGATAGCGAGGGAGAAGAGATAGCGGAGGACATAGTATATTCAGAAGAAGAGTTCGAAGGAAACGAATACATAGTTGTAAAGAGCAAAGGCCCTGGAGCCCGACTTGGAAAGTATGGGGATGCTGTAGAGGATCTTGCTGATGAACACGATATCTCGAAGATATTCACGGTAGATGCAGGTATGCGATACGAGGGAGAAGACACAGGGACTGTTGTAGATGGAACCGGAGTCTTAATGGGAGGGCCCGGAGTTGAAAAGGGAAAGATAGAACAGGTCGCAACGGACAACGACATCCCTCTTCACGGTTATATAGTCAAGCAGAGCGGCCCTGAGGCCTCAATGCCTATGCACAAGAAAATCTGGGATGCGCAGGAGAGGGTTGTAGAAAACCTGAAGGACGAGATACAGAATAACGCAGGAAAGATTATGATAGTTGGAGTAGGAAATACCTGTGGCGCAGGCAACAGCAAAGAATCCCTACAGGGAATCAAGAAGAAGCTCAGGCCTTACTGGAGAGAACAGGATGAAGAGGTAACAAGCTACCTGGGTCTTATGAAGGCATTCCCTGGAGCCAACATATTCACAGGTATGTTCGGAGGCGCAGCCAGTTCAGCCCAGTTGCAGGATGAGAATACCTTCAGGATGTTCCAGCGTATTGTAAGAAGGTAGGGCGAAATACTGGCATACTAACTTTTTCCGGTTCTACACGGTGACATCTTTAAAAAGTTTAGCCTCAACATAGAGTTTAGTCATGGGACTGAGACCTGGAAGGATATACAGAGATGTACCGGGACAGCCTTACACCCGGATGTCAAGGACCGCGGACAGCGGTAGCTACATCAAGGGAGCGCCCGCTCCGAAGATATCAATATTCGAGAACGGTGCAAAGGGCGAGGATTTCGAGAAGCAGGTAGTTCTTACTGTTGACGAGGAATGTTGCATCAGGAGCAACGCACTGGAGTCCTCAAGAGTTGCAGCTAATTCATACATGAACAGGAACCTGACGCTTGAGGAATATAACCTCAAGATAAAGCCTTACCCTCATCACGTGCTTAGGCACCATCCTCTTGCAGGTGTTGCTCAGGCAGACCGATACTACGAAGGTATGAGAAAACCTTTCGGAAGGCCTATCGGACGAGCAGCGATCGTCGATGATGAACAGGTAATCCTAGAGATCAACACAGACGAGGACAATGTCAAGGTCGCGAAGAAGGCAGCAGAAAGGGCTGGTATGAAGATCCCTGTGAAGTTCAGGGTTAAGGTCAGAGAATAGTTCCTATTCTCCCGGATTAATGATTAATTCAGAAGTATGAAAAGGCATGCCCGTTTTCACTTATATCCACAAGAGTGTTGTCCGGATTTCTACGTACTTTGCTTCCTATCATACGACTTAATTCATAATCAAAGTACGGTCTGAGGCTCTCAGGCTCCTCTACTTCTATCTCCTGCATCACAACATCCACCAACTCAGTAGGCTTATGTTCTCCAGAATTTAACTTGAGAGGCTCCAAAATCTGTTCTTGTATCTTTTCTCTCAACTCCTGAGGCGGACGGTACTCACCGAGTTCTTCTTCCTCCCTATAGTCAACCAGCCTATCTAAATATGGTTCCGAAGCCATAATTAATTCCCTTGAGCTGAATTCTTAAATATTTTGAAAGTGGCGCTCCACAAATGATTTAACCCTGTCAGTCCAATTATAGGGCACCGCAATGATCAGATGGATCGAGGAGACCGGAGGCCAAGAGGCAGATTCTGTAGGCAAGAAGGCAGCAGCGCTTGCTGAGCTCAACAATAACGGCATAAAAGTGCCACAGGGATTTGTTGTAACAATAGACACCTGGGAGAAGTTCAAGGAATACAATGGCATAGAGGAGAGGATAGAAAAACATCTTGAGAATGCAGATAAGGGAGGTATGGAGGATCTGCAGGAGGCTTCCAAGAGAATACGGTCTATCATCCGTAACTCCGAGATGCCTGAACAGATGGAGGACGAGATAAAGAAGGCATATGGAGACATAAGCCTTTCTAAGAAGGTTAGAAACGGGCCTGATCAAGCCGCAGAGCTTATAGGAGGACAGAGAGAACCAGAGTTCGTGGCTGTAAGGCAGTCCAGAAAAGAGGTCTTTCCCGACCTGAACCACGCAGAGCTAAACGTCCACGGCAAGGACAAACTCCTGGAGAAGGTCAAGGGCGCCTGGGCCGAGTCATACAGCCCGGAATCAATCTACATGTCTCAGGTACAGGAGAAAGACCTCGACCCCGCAGTGATGGTCCAGATGATGGTGGATACCGAACATTCTGCCTCAGTACTCACCACAGATCCTGTAGGACAGGAAGACGACCTTATAATAGAATCTGTCCACGGAATAGGCAGCCCGCTTGTAAGAGGGAACATCCAGCCGGAGAGATACCGCGTTGATAGAACAAACGGCCAGATAAAGGAGAAGAGAAAAATAGGTATAGACTGGAAGCTCCAGGTCAACCAGAGGACAGGAAAGCTGGAGAAAAAGAAGATACCGAGGAGAGAAAG
>CAZWHR010000075.1:0-5534 GCA_964633675.1 uncultured archaeon
CTTGGTCTTTAAATGATCGGATAAAACCCAAGAACCTTTTGATTCCCTAAGAACACCCCCTTCGGCTTCTATGGTGTCAGCTGTTACAGAACCACCATCTGAACCGAAAAGCACATCATCTCCGGCTTCTATAGTATCAGCAGTTACAGAACCACCATCCGAACCTACAAGCACATCATCTCCGGCTTCTACGGTTTCAGCAGTTACAGAACCACCATCCGAACCTACAAGCACACTCCCTTCGGATTCTATAGTTCCAGCGGTTACAGAACCACCATCCGAACCTGAAAGCACATTCCAGCCGGCTTCTACGGTTTCAGCAGTTACAGAACCACCATCCGAACCTGAAAGCACATTATTTCCGGCTTCTACGGTTTCAGCAGTTACAGAACCACCATCCGAATCGTAAAGCACACTCCATCCGGCTTCTATGGTTCCAGCGGTTACAGAACCACCAGCCGACTTGAAAAGCACGTGTTTTCGGGCTTTTGCTGTCTGGGTTTTGAGGTGTGTGTTGGGTGCATCTTTGATTATGTTTTCGTGTTTGCCGTTGAGGGGTCCGATTATGGCTTTGTCCTCTGTTCCTTGGAGGAGGTTGTCGGGTAGTTCTGTGTCTTCTGTGATTTGGTATAGGTTAATCTGGTTGAGGTTAAGTTGGTTGAGGAATTCTTCTGTCTTAGGGTCTAAATCCAATTCTCTCCAGGGGTCTTCTATTAGTTTCATCTTAAATACGTAAGTTGTTACTATAAAGTAATTATAATTCTTTATAAATCTTTCGGTTTTTACACGTCTAGGATTTTTTATAGAGCCTCTTCTATAAGTTGGGGAAAAGTCTACACAGCCAGCGGGCCGAACATCTCCATTCTTTATAAAAGTTTAGCCTCAAACTGGTTCAGAGACGGTGGAACCAAAACGAGGTTGATAAAATATGCAAGTTGTTGTAGGAACAAAGAACGGAGAGACACATACCTTGGAACTTGAGGGAAGTCAGGAAAAGCCCCTGATAGGTATGAAGATGGGGGACGAGTTTGACGGCTCAAAGATAGGTCTTCAGGGATACAGATTGGAGATAACCGGGGGATCAGATTCTGAAGGGTTCCCTATGAGGAAGAAGCTGGACTCTACCGGCAGGAAGGAGGTGCTGGTGAGGGATAGCTCGGGAAAGCGCAGTAGAAAGTCCTTTAGAGGAAATACTGTCTCAGAGTCAATCTCTCAGATAAACTGCAAGGTCGTGGAGGAGGGCTCAGAGTCCGTTGATCAGATTATCTCTGGTGAAAGCGAGGAACAGCAATCCGAACAAGAGGAGCAAGAAGCTGAATCTGGAGGAGATGAGGCTGATCAGCCCGAAGAAAGTTCCGAGGAAAAGGGAGAGTAACTCTTCAATTCAGAAACTGCCAGAACTAATCTATACCTCAAAGAGGAGGTAGAGTCTGTGGTAAATAACAAACTGATACCTGAGGCTAACATCGGAATGGTGGGCCATGTAGACCACGGAAAGACAACTCTTGCAAGAAGTCTCTCCGGTAAATGGACCGACCAACATTCTGAAGAACTCAAGCGAGGCATAACCATAAGGTTAGGGTATGCAGACGTTACCTTTCTAAAGTGCTCCGAATGCGGAGAGTACACGGTAGATAAAGAATGCTCCGAATGCGGAGGTGGGGCGGAGATTGTAAGAACGGTCTCTCTAGTGGATGCTCCGGGTCATGAAACACTTATGGCAAACGTACTTTCTGGTGCGGGAATAATGGACGGTGCGATGCTGTTAGTATCTGCAAAGGAGGACTGCCCACAGCCTCAGACAAGGGAACACCTGGAAGCGCTTAACATAGTTGGTATAGAGGACATAGTCATAGTCCAGAACAAGATAGATCTGGTCTCAGAGGAGAAGGCCAAGGAGAACTACAGACAGATCAAGGATTTTGTGGAGGGAACAGTTGCGGAAGATGCTCCGGTAGTTCCTATATCCGCCCAACACTCCGTAAATATAGGTAAGCTTATAGAAACTGTTGAAGAGACAATACCTACCCCTAAGAGAGACGAGGATGCAGATCCGAGAATGCTTGTAGCCAGGAGCTTTGATATAAATAAACCTGAAACCCCTGTAGAGGATCTTAGAGGAGGCGTGGTGGGTGGTAGTCTTGTACAAGGGGGTCTTGAAGAAGGTGAAGAGATTGTTATAAAACCTGGTATAAATAAAGACGGGAGCTGGGAGACTGTAAGTACGGAGGTAAGGAGTATAATACACGGTGAGGAACAGGTGGAGAAGGCAAGGCCTGGAGGGCTGCTGGGAGTGGAGACCGGTCTTGATCCTTCTCTAACCAAGTCGGACAATCTCTCCGGCAGCGTCTTGGGGAGGTCTGGAGAATTACCTGAGGTGAGGGAGAGTCTTTCCATGACGGTTACCCTGATGGACAGGGCTGTGGGGAGCGAGGAGAAGGAGGAAATAGGAAACATAAGGGAAAAAGAACCCTTGCTACTCAACATAGGAACTGCAAAGACTTCCGGTATAGTCACTCAGGCGGGTGACACTGTAAAGGTGGATCTAAACAGGCCTGTATGTGTGGAGGAGGGTGAGAGAGCTTCAATATCCCGACGTATGGGCTCTAGATGGCGTCTAGTTGGGTATGGGGTTGTAAAATAGCTTCTTTAATATATAGTGTATCAATCAATTCCTAGTCCTTCAGAGAATTCTTAATCTTATTTATATACTCCTTAATTTCCTTTAAAAGTACTTTGCTTTTTGAAATCCTCTTGGATTCTGTATTTTGAGTGGGTTCTGCATTCTTTTCTTTTACGCCGGATTTGTTATCGGGCGCTTGATATCCGCTTCCTGTATTCTTTGTTTTTCCTGATCTTCTGTAGAAGAATAGGGCTGTGACAATGGCTATTAGGAGTATAAGGGTTGCAATACTGATTAGGGAGCCTATTCTTCTATCAGAGGTTGGGTCTTCTACATTTCCGGCCCGGGATGTACCCCGTTGTTTCACCTTCTTTTTGTTCTTTTCGATATATTTACATCCGTTTGCAGTCTTTTTTATGCCTGTTGATTCGTCTTTTTCTTCTGCAAGTGATTTTTCTCTGGTTTTAGGTAGTTTTAGTGCTACTGCTAGGTAGGAGAGGGAGGGTAGTTTTGTGGTGTAATTTAGGTATTTCTTGGTGTCTGTTGATATCTTGGTAGGGTAAGTGTTCCATTTTGTGCGGTTGAAGCGCCTGAGAGTGGTGCTTGGTTGGGATATGTTGATGGTTTGTCCTTTCCTTTTTTGCAGGTTTTTGAATTTGTTTTTGAATATGCTTAGTTCTACCTCTACCTGTTTAGATCCGCATTTGTTGAAGTTTTTGTGTTCGATTTTTAGATAGCGGTAGACTTCTGATGGCTCTCTTTTGGTTATGGTGATTTTGCCGGTTTGTGCGCAGAGTTTGTTTGTGGTGGTGTCCGTTATTGGTTTTAGGCTGGGCGGTTTGGTGGAGAGTTTTGTTATGCTTATACTGAGGTTTTTGATGCTTTTTTGGCAGTTGAATTTTAGTTTGTTTATGGAGTGGTTTTTCTCTTTCTTGAAGTTTAGTGTTATGTTCTCTGTTTCTTGGGTGGTTTCTTGTTGTGTGAGGTCTATGGTTTGGGTTTCTGTTAGGTTTTTTCCGTAGGGGGTTGTTTGTTTTTTGGTTTTGTTGTTTTTTTGGTTGTTGTCTGTGGTGTGTACGGAGATGCTGCTTCCTCCGCTTCCACCTCCTCCGCCGCTACTACCTCCGTTGCTGTCTGTGTTGTCTTCTGTAGGGGTTATAAATTCTAGGAATGTGGAGATGTTAAATATTGTTTGGAAGTTTCTGGTGATTGAAGTAGTTCTTGTGAGGGTGGAGGATAAGTCTAGGCCGAGAGAAAGTGTTCTTGTTACTATATAGGTGCCCTGGGTGTTGGTGTTTGTTGTGTATGTTTCTGATATTTTGCGTTTGCTAATCAGGTTTCTGGATAAGGTTGAAGCAATATCTAGCACTTGAGTTGCTGTCCGGGATATAGTTGTGCTCTTAATTGCTGTTGAAGACAGTTTTATCGTGGTGGAGATTGTTTTTTGGAGTGTGATTGTGTTGATTGTGTTTGTGGTATAGCCCAGTGTTTGGCTGGAGATTCTGTTTATTATCTCTTGCCTGTATTTAGTATCTGCAACTGCTAGAGGGGTGCTGAAGATTCTTAGTATGTTGGATGCTAAGTTTACGGTTTCTGAAGTTTCTATTATTTGAGAGATTATTATACGGGTTAGTGTTGTGGCGGAGTTGGTTTCCGTAGTGCTTAGGGGGGTGTAAAGGAGTCTTAGAGCTCTGGAGGTTGGATCCGGTGTATTGGAAATTTTAAGTGTCTGTGTTGTGCTTCTTATACCTATTGAGAGCCGGTTTTTATCTATACCTAGGTCTAGGGAGTCGGTTATATTTCTGTTGAATTTGTCTGGAGGGGTTACCTGGATTGTGAGGTTGTTTTTGGCGAGGCCGGTTTGACTGTCGCTCTGGTTGATGCGGATGTTCCATTTGAAAGTTTTTGGCAGTGTGAAGTTTCTGGAGAGGTTGAAGTTGATCCAGTTTGTGGTTCCGTTTTGGATTTTAGTTTTATTTTTTTTCCAGGGTGTCCATCCTGATTGATTGAGGAATACTGTTGCTCCGCTACAGCTTTCTGAGAAGCAGTGAGGGGTGAATGTGAAGTTGACAGGGGTGTTTTGCGATGTGCTGTTAGCAGGTAATTCCAAGGTTACAGTCGGAGGCTTTATGAACTCAGTAAAGTTACCGAACTGGTAGAGGACATTGTCTTCATCCCCTACATAAAGAGCTCCTCCTGCAATCGCTGGAGAAGACCGTATCTCAAAGACACCCAATCGAGTGCTATAGTTTGCTATTTTTTGGGATATATTTGATGCGTTTAGCTGAGTCAGATTTCCGTCGTCACCTCCAAAGTATACGGATCCGTTTGCTACTGCTGGAGAGGACAGTATATTGGCACCGGTGCTGTAGTTTCCTATTTGTTGGGATATATTGGATGCATTAAGTTTGTATAGGTAGGTATTAGCGGTGCCAATGTATACGTATCCGTTTGCTACTGCCGGAGAGGACCTTATCTCATTTCCAGTTCCTCCGGGCCTGTAGTCTGCTATTTTTTGGGTTACGTTTGATGCGTTTAGCTGGTATAATCCGTTATCACTTCCTACGTAGACATATCCGTTCCTTACTGTCGGGGAAGACTGCACAATATCTCCTGTGCTGAAATTAGCTATTTTTTGGGTTACGTTTGATGCGTTTAGCTGGTATATGCTTTCATCATTGCTACCTACGTATACGTATCCGTTTGCTACTGCTGGAGAGGACTTTAGAATACCCTTTGTACTATAGTTGGCTATTTTTTGGGTTACGTTTGATGCGTTTAGCTGGTACAAGTTTTCATCATAGCTACCTACGTATACGTATCCGTTTGCTACTGCTGGACTACCATCAATACTTCCATCTGCAGTGTAGTTGGCTATTTTTTGGGTTACGTTTGATGCGTTTAGCTGGTA
>CAZWHR010000076.1:0-5482 GCA_964633675.1 uncultured archaeon
CTTTTTTTTTGGTACCCCCTTCCTCAAAAAGGAAATAATCTAATGAGTAATAAACAGGTACAATGTCCAGAATGTAAGAAGAAGTTTCCTTTTAGAGTAGGCCGGCGGCAGATAGAGAGCGATGAAAAAATGGAAATTACTCAATGTCTACACTGCAACCGTAAAATATTACAGAGGAAAAGTTGGGATCGGACCCACTGTATAGAATGTAATGAAAAACTTGAGGCTGCAAAAGAATTAACTAATGTATATATGATGTTTGGTATAGGTTTTGCATTACTTTCGATTGGAACAATACTTGTTTATTCTGATAAACCACAATATTCACAAATCGGATTATTTATAATCCTTTCTATTCTGTGTTTTTTAAAGTCTTCTGACCATTGGAATTTTAGAAGCAGTTTGTTTGAGGAAAGGACTTAACATATTAATAACAAGAAATATGTTTCTCCTCTAAGGGGCCTCCGAAAGGTTCGGCTCCTGGAGGAATTCCCATTCCTCGAGAAGAATCATGAAGTGGTGCCCCCCGGCGGGTGCTGGAGGGGAAAGAGGTGCCGAAAAAGGGAGAATTCCTTTATAAACGGCCTCGTTCCGGGCCTGCTCCGGGTGTGAAAATTCCTTTTTGTCTCCCTCTCCCTGGTCTGCAGAGTGAATTTCGCCGTTTCTACTGAAAGTATCTTTCAAATTCCCGCCCCCCGGGTCCGTACAATCGGCCCCGGTATTCACTATTAAGGGTCCCCTTATCACCTCAGCCGTCGAGGATACGGTTCGCAGAGTATAAGGCTTCTTTCGGACCCCACTTCAACCACTACCGCCCCCCGGTCAGCGTCATATGGGGGTCATACTTTTATCACACGGTGGCAACAGGTGGTAAGTGTTGATAATTCCTTGACCAATCCTTGTTTTTAGGTGTGTTCAGGCGGTCCAGGAATCACCTCCAGATCACCTTGACGGTTCCCAAAGGGAAACAGTTAAGGCGGGCTCCACAACAGCTTATCCCTGTTTGTCTCGGTGGATTCAGAACGGAATTTTGTCCTCTTCCTCCTCTGGTGGCTCATGTCCTGGATGGTTCTCCGGGAGCTCGTGAGGTTCTCGAGGACCGTTCTGAATGACGTGCTCAATCTCCTCCTCCGGAATCAGCCACTTCTTGTAGGGCTTGTATGCTATCAGTTGATCCTCACGGCAATACTTCCGGACCGTCCGGGGTTTTACCTTCAACTGCTGTGCCGCTTCTTCTACGTCAAGGTAGGCCACGGTAAACTATCAGGTGTTAATTGGGAACAAATCAACTGAAAACCACCCCTTACATATTACAGTTAAGGGAGCGTCCACCTCGGGTTATCTGCGATTATCACAGTCCTTTGAAACCGATTTTTCCATTACTTCCCTTACCTCCAGGCGAAAATCCTGAATTGAAGAAACAATCCCGAGAAGCTCAAAGTAAAACTCCTTATTCCCGCTATAGTAGGTCTCCCTTAGCAGCGGTTTCAGAACCTCAGTCGCTTGTTTCAGTCGGTGTTCATTCATGGTATCTGTTTGATATGGGTTCAAGAAATAGCTACGGGCTCAACGTCTGAAAACTTCATTTGTTCACCGCGCCATTCAAGTGTCGCAGTTCCTGTTTCGCCGTTCCGGTTTTTCTTTACAATCAGCTCAGGGTCCCCATCTCGACCATAATACTGCGGCCGGTACAGCAAGCTAACTACATCGGCGTCCTGCTCAATCGCACCGGAGGAACGCAGGTCCGACAGCTGCGGGCGTGGCGGTTCTCTATCTTCCACTTTCCTGTTCAGTTGAGAGAGGGAAAGTATTACCACATCCTCCGCAACCGCAATTTCTTTAAGCGTGTGCGATATTTCAGCAATCTCTCGCTGTCTGCTCTGATATGACGTGTCCACGTTCAGCAGCTGGATGTAGTCCACCACCACGAAGTCGATTCCCTGCTGGATGTTCAAACGCTTAACGCTCGAATGAAGTTTATCCAGGTCACGCGTCCGCAACTTCTCAATGTAAAGCGGCAAATCATCCAGCCGGTCCCGTTGTTCAGAAAGGGTATTCAGTTCGTCCTCGGTCACGTCTCCCTGCAACACTCCGGAGGGAGGGATTCCGCCAGCTTGACAGGCGAACAGCGTGGACAATTCATCGGCCGTCTGTTCCAGCGTGTAGAACGCCGTAACCGCACCGTACCTCTCGCAGATTTTCCCTACGATATTACGGGCCAGACTTGTTTTTCCCATGCTCGGACGTCCGGCCAGGACAATCAGTTGTCCCTTTCTCAGTCCTCCCAGCAGGCCGTCAATCGTATGAAATCCGGTCCGATAACCGGGCGTTTCGTCCTGTTCGTAACGCTCTTCAATCTCCTCGTAAGCCTCCCGGAACAGCGTCCCGATGTCCCTGGCCTGCTGGCCGTCCTGCTCAAAGATTTCCTGAACGTTTCGGGTAATTACGGACAGAATTTTGTCCGGGTCCTCAAGTTCATTAGCTTTCTGCTGAATCTCCACCCCCAGCTGTTCCGCTCTTCTCAGTCGGGCTTTTTTCTGGACAATCTCAACGTGATTCTGCACGTCCGCAGCCGCGGCGGCCATGCCTGCTATGTCGGCCACCGTCGCGGGTCCATCGGGCAATTTGTCCAGCTCTCCATTCTCTTCCAGGTAATCGGATACGGTCCGGGCGTCGATCCCGCGGGAGTCCCGGAAAAGTTTCTTGATTGCCCGAAACAAAATCCGGTTATTGCGTGAGTAAAAGTCCTCGGGCTTTAACCGTTCCAGTACCTGCGGTATTCGATCGGGGTCCCTGAAAATTTTCGCCAGTATCAGGCGTTCGGTTTTTTTATCATACAGCTCGGTCATATCGCTCTACCGTGATAATTTGATTCCTGTTTATCCTGCTGATTCGTTCCCGTTGAAATTTCCTCGCCCTGCTTCAACTTTTTCGCGTAGTGAGTAAACAGCTTCAACGGGTTCCGAGCATTCCCGTTCAGCACCACGTCAAGGGCCGCGCTATATGCTCTGTTCGCCGTCGACGGGTCCGTGTCGAAAAGGTGCGCCATGTACGAATCTGGCTCCGAAATCTGCTGGTTCTGCTGGAGATTTCGCTGCTTCGATAACGCAAGGGATTCGGCCCGAGGGGAAACGTCGCGTGTGTAATTCAGTTCATCGTTTCGGGCCTTTCTCAGAAGGGTAAAGAGCGCAGCGGCCGGTTTTTTTACGTCCATCCTCCTGTACGCCAGACTTGCTTTTTTCACCTGTTCTTTTCCGGTGAAAACCAACTCAATCAGATGGTGTCGGTCCAGAACAACACCGGTCATTTCTGATAACATCTCGGCCTTGCCAACGGTAGCAATTACAACGGCCTGAGGTTCGTTAAAGTCAGCCTCAAGCTTCTCGATGATCGCGCTTATCTGGTTGAATCTCCGGTTTTTGGGGTAGGGATTTCTCCGATTAACGTGCTGGCTTCCACGTTGTTCGGAGGTTTTCCCCTTATTCTGTTTTTCTTTTTTGTACTCTTTTTTCTTTTCAGGATTTGTGGGGGGTTCGTGGAAATAGCTCACTGCTTCGTCCGTGGGAATAATTCGACGCCTCCCATTTTGGTCTACTTCGACCAATCCAGCTTTTTTCAGGTTGTATATTTGGTTCGATATTCCTTGACCGCTTATCCCCTGTTCGTATGCAAGGGTCGAATTTTTTGCGTAACAACTCCCCCGATCGTTCTGTGAAAGTCCGAAAAGCCGGGCCAGAAGATATTTTTTTGTGGCGGTCAGGTTTTCGTCTTCCAACAACTTCGCCGGGACAAAAACTTTCCCCTCTCCTGATCCGATGATCTTCAAGTGTAGAGACCGTGCCGGTCCCTTTACGGTCCTCTCCAGGATTCCTGCTTTCTCCATCTCTACCAGGTGCCGGCGAATGGTCTCGGAATGAACCGACAGCAGTTCGGAGAGTTCGCCATTCGATAGGTCAGTGGTTCCGCCTCGGTGATATATGACCCCCGCGATTAGTTTCTGCACCGGTGGAACGGATGGGTCCTCACGAATGGACGGCGGTACGACAGCCGCCAGCTTGGTATTTTCTTTCTTCGGCCGCCGTCCCCTCCGGCGGGCAGGTTCTTTCTCCATGATTCTATTGCGTTCTTACCTTTGCAGAGAGGTCCTAAAAGAGGTACACCAATCCCAGACCGGAGGGGTAGGCTTTGCAAAATAGGCGGGGAGGGATTATCCTGTAAGTGTCACGTCACAAGATAATTCCTGCCGCCGTGCGGCCTACGCCTCGCGGCGGTTTTTCTATTTACGTATCAGTCTCTGTTTCTTCGCCCCGGCCGTTGAAGACCCGATCCCTCACCAATTCGGCCGCCGGAATTCCTTTTGCTTCTGCTTCCGCGTGAAGTTTGTGGAAGCGCTCCGGTGTCAGCCGAATCTGAAAGATCCGAGATTTCCGGGACGAATTTTTTTGTCTTTCTTTCCTCATGTCGTGTTGTAATTATCAAATATTCCGGAGCACTCCTCAAATACGTATGTCCCGGATGTCCCGGAGAATGTCCCGGAGAATGTCCCGTCAAAATTTCCTGTTTCGTATCTCCGAAAACCGGTTCCGAATTGTTTTCTCCGATACCTCCAGCTCCTCTTCGAGTGCTTCCTTCCATCTCTGTGATTTTTTTATTTGCCATCCCTTCGGCCTCCATTTTTTTTGGTATCCATCAAACAACCAAAACCACCAGTCCCGGATGTTCTTTTTGTTTTCTTCTATCCAATCGCTTTTAGGAATTGGCCTTTCCGGGAAGTCATCAGCGGTCATGTCTTCGAGAAAATCGGGTCCGTATTTCTCTCCGTTATTTTCTGTTTCATGATTCTGGATAGGCTCCACTTCTATTTCCGAATCACCGGGGACCTTGACAATTTTCCCATCCGCCCGAAATTTTTTTTTCGTTGATATTCCACCTTCCACCGTTGCGTCATCTGCCTGTACTTTTCCCCCTATATCTCGTTCATGATACGTGGGTTCCGGGAGTTCGCGCTTTGATACCTCCTCCACCCGTTGGTGATCCGTTCCCTCCGGCACCTCCACAGCGACAGCGGCGTTGCACGAAGAGGTTGCAACGATTTCGTTGACCCCCAACTTTGAATCAAGGGTTTCTCCGATTCTTTTCACGGTGTCCCGAATCTCCGTTTCACCAGCGGACGTTTCGATTCGTATTATTTGCTGATCACTCATTTTCCTTCGCCGCCGGTTTCCGGTCCTCCAGAAACGCCTCCAGGTCCTCCTCTCTTATTCTCCACTCGCGCTTTAGTTTGCTTCCCTCCAGAATTCCCTCCCGGAGGTAATTCATCACGGTGTTTCTGTGTACCTGTAGCCTCTCGGCCACCTGGTCAACGGTGTAGATTTCGCCCATGATTTTGTTCCGTGTATTAGGGTTATCCTTGTTTAATTCACCATTGGGGAGTATCTGATCCCGCCTCGGCTGATATCTCAGGAAACTTCTCCCGGATTTT
>CAZWHR010000077.1:0-1710 GCA_964633675.1 uncultured archaeon
CTAAGGATGAGATATACAACGATCCGGGCTTTCAAGAGAGCATAATAGAGATGGACAGGAAGCTAGAGGAGGCAGTACCGGATGACTACTTGTTGTTCAGCGACCGTTCTCTAGTGGAAGGAGTTGCCTATGCGAGATATTTCTGCGGTGAGGATCGTCCAGAGATACTGGAGGAGGTTGAAGGAAAATATGACAACGTCCTCCTCCTTGAGAGGCTTCCCTTTGAGGAAGACTATGCAAGACGAGAAGACGAGGAGGAAGCTAGAGAGATCCATAGGGAGATAGAGAAGGTGTACAGAGAAGCTGGCTATGAGCCTATCGATATCCCTGTGTTGCCGGTGGAGGAGCGGGTGGAGAGGATAGAGAGTCATATAGAGGACGAAAAGCTGGAGAAGGGTAGGATATGGACTCTCTGACCCTTATCCTCTCTCATCCGGTCTTGTGAACTCCAGATCCACATCTCCGGTATACTCCACTCTAGGTCTGAGAATCCGGTTGTCCTCCCACTGCTCGAACACGTGCGCGGTCCAGCCTGCTACCCTTGCCATAGCAAACATGCAGGTGAACAGGTCATTAGGTATTCCCAGGGCAGAGTAGACTGTGCCTGAGTAGAGATCTCCGTTAGGATAGATACCTTTCTCACCAAGTTCAGATACAACCTTCTCATGCAGTTCCTTGATAATTTCCAATTTTTCTGTATCCCCTCTCTCTTCGGAAAGGCTCTTATAGAGGTCTTCAAATACAGCACATCTTGGATCCAGAGCTTTGTAAACCCTGTGACCGAAACCAGGTATATTCTCGTGTTCCTCCAGCTTCCTGTCGACAAAACCATCGACATCTTCTACAGAATCGATCTCCTCCAGCATATCTACGACTGTCTCGGTTGCTCCTCCATGTAGAGGGCCCTGGAGAGCACCTATGCCCGATGTTATTGCCGAATAGATGTTTGCAAGTGTAGATGCTGTTGTAACTGCCGCCAATGTCGAGGCGTTCATACCGTGCTCTGCGTATAGTATAAGCGCAGCATCCATCGCCTTTGCTTCCTCCTCTGTAGGCATCTCACCGTGGAACATGTAGAGAAAGTTCTCGGCGTGAGAAAGATCCATGTTGGGTTCTAAAGCCTCTTTTCCGTTTCTCTTTCTGTTGAAGTATGCTATTATGGTAGGGAACTTTGCTATAATTTCTAGAGCAGCTTCTTTGTTCTTCTCGATATCGAAATTGGTGTATTCCTCCACATCTGTAAGGGAGGAAACCGCTGTTCTGAGGACATCCATCGGCGCCCTGTCTGTCATGTTGGCTATGAGGTTTTTTGTGGCGCTGTCTATAGCTCTGTATTTTTTAAGTCTTCTTTTGAACTCATCAAGATCTTCTTTGCCAGGAAGATTGCCGTAGAGGAGTAGATAGATCGCTTCCTCGTAGCTTGCTTTTTTTGCCAAGTCATCTATCCAGTATCCTCTGTATGTGAGTTTTCCTTCTTCTCCAAAGACCTTTGAGATTGAAGAGGTGTCGATATAGATTCCCTCTATTCCCTTCTGTATCTCAGGCATGTTGAACTATTTCTCTCTACTCCTTATTTAATTTTTGCTTTAGGTGCCTGAAGTTCCAAAAAGCTTTTTTTGTGGAAAACGATTTTTTTTATTTGCTGGTTCCTGGGAGGGGGAATGAGGAGCTTGATCAGTTGGGGCTGCCGGTATTGATTTCAATCTTTTC
>CAZWHR010000077.1:1720-5414 GCA_964633675.1 uncultured archaeon
AACTGAGGTGAGGGGTAAAAAATTGGGAGAATGGCTTGACATTGACTGGATAGAGGAGAAAGAACCCGGATATCTAGGGGGAGAAAGTAGTGGAGGGATACTATACCAGTTTGAGAGGGAGATGGAAGAGTTTGAGCTAGAATCTCCGGAAGACCTGAGTCGTAGGCAGGCAAAGAACAAAATTCTAGGTAAGCACAAGGAACTGGCGGAGAAGTATCGAGGAGAACATGGAGTGGACTTTAGCCTGGGTTCTGTCAGGGCGGAAGAAGCCTATGCCGAGAAATGGCTTGATAAAAAGGACTATTCTGGTATCTGAAAAATATTGGGCAGCATCCAGTAATCTATAGAAAGGAGGACTTCAGATAGAGAAACCCAAACTTTAATTTAGGTCCTCCAAAAAGATTCTTTATATGAAACTGACAGTCATAGGTGCCGGGACGATAGGTGCTGGAGTCGCCTTTAACGTGGCGATAAGAAACTTATTTGACGATATAGTTATCATAGACCTTGATGAGGAGAAGGCTGAGGGAGAAGCGCTAGATATATCTCATGCTATATCCTTCCACAGCGACACAGAGGTCAGACAAGGAGGATATGAGGATGCGCACGACTCCGATGTTGTGGCTGTGACGGCTGGAAAGCCGAGAAAGGAAGGGATGACCCGGACAGATCTTTTGAAGGCCAATGTTGAGGTGGTGAAGTCGATATTTGAACATGACTTCGGAGATGAGGCTGTATTCGTAACCACCACAAACCCGATGGATGCCATAAACTATGCGAATTACAAGGTCTCGGGATATGACAGGAACCGTTTCGTAGGTTTTGGAGGCTGGCTGGATTCTGCAAGGTTCCAGTATGTCCTTTCAAGATATTTTGATGAACCTGCAGGAGAGATAAGAGGCTATGTTATAGGAGAGCACGGAGATACCCAGGTGCCTGTCTTCTCAAAGGTAAAGGTTGGTGGAAAAAACGTGAAAATACCTGAAGATGACAGGGCGGATCTTGAGGAGTCGATGGTGAACAGCGCTATGGAGGTAATATCTAGAAAGGGTGGAACTGGCTGGGCCCCGACCTATCGGATGTCTGAGATGATAGAGACGGTGGCGAAGGATGAGAGAAAGGTCTACACGTGCTCTGTAGTTCTTGAAGGCGAATATGGCAGAAGCGACATAAGTATAGGCGTTCCTGCTGTAGTTGGCTCCGATGGTGTGGAGGAAGTTGTTGAATGGGATCTGGAGGAATCCGAAAGGCAGGAGTTCAACGAATCTGCTGATAAGCTGGAGAAGCTGTGCACAAAGGTTGACGAAATGTTGTGATTCTAAATGAAAGCTGTACTTATAGAGGGCGACGGGATAGGCCCTGAAGTAGTCGGGGCTGCAGAGAGATGTGTGGAAGCTACAGAGGCGGATATAGAATTCGAAGAAGCCCTTATGGGGGGGAGAGCTGAGGAAAAGTTTGGAACACCTCTACCTGATGAGACAGTTGAAAAGGTCAGAGATGTCGGTGTTGCTCTTAAAGGGCCGGTCAAGACCCCTATAGGGTATGGATTCAGATCTGTGAACGTCCAACTTAGGAAGAGGCTTGAACTGTTTGCCAATGTCCGACACTGTAGATACAGGGAAGGAGTTAACTCCAGGATGGACGTACCGGATGACATAGATGTAGTTCTGTTCCGTGAGAACTTGGAGGACGTCTATGCGGGTATAGAGTTCGAGATAGGAACCAGCAAGGCAGAGCAGTTAAGACGGTTCCTCTCGGACAGCGGTTTTGAAACTCTTGAGGACAGCGGCTACAGCATAAAACCCGTATCCGAGAGTCGGTCGAGAAGACTGATAAGGAGCGCTTTCCGTTACGCCGAGGAAAACGGCAGGGAAAAGGTCACGGTTGTGGATAAGGCCAATATAATGAAACATACAGATGGGCTCTTTATGGAGGTAGGGGAGGAGGTAGCTGAAGACTTCGATATAGAGTACGAACACTTGTTAGTTGACAATGTGGCACAGCAGCTGGTCATGAATCCGGAACAGTTTGATGTGATAGCAACCCAGAACCTGTACGGAGACATACTGTCCGATCTTGCAGCAGGGCTAGTAGGAGGTATAGGTGTGGTTCCTTCCGCGAACATAGGGGAGAACCAGGCGGTGTTTGCTTCTACCCATGGTACTGCTCCGGACATAGCAGGGGAGAACCTTGCAAATCCTTCATCACTGATATTCTCTGCAGCGATGATGCTGGATAGCATAGGCAAGGAAGGTGCTTCGGAAAACCTTAGGAATGCTCTAGAGGAGGTTCTTAGAGAGGGAAAGCACGTGACTGGGGATCTGGGAGGGGACGCAACGACTGAGGAGATGACTGATGCTGTTGTTAAAAGGATCAAGAGGTAGGAATAGGTATCTGAGGTGGAAACATGATTTCAAAGGAAGAAGCACTTGAATATCACCGGAAGAAAAAAGGGAAACTGAAGATGGTGGGGAAGACCCCTCTGGACAGCGACAGAGACCTGGAACTAGCCTACACTCCTGGAGTTGCTGAACCTGTGAGGGAGATAGCGGAGAACCCTGAGACAGTATACGAATATACCTCGAAGGGAGATATGGTTGCGATAGTATCCGACGGCTCCTCGGTGCTTGGAATGGGGGATTCAGGCCCGGAGGCTTCAATACCTGTTATGGAAGGAAAGTCACTCTTGATGTGCAAGATGGCTGGACTTTCAGGTGTGCCTCTCATCCTTGATGAGACGGACGCCGGAGAGATCATTGACACCGTGGAGAGGTTGCACCCGATGTTCGGTTTCATAATGTTAGAAGATATAAAGTCTCCCAAGTGTTTCAGGGTGGAGGATGAGCTGAAGGAGAGACTTGAACTCCCTGTGTTCCACGACGATCAGCACGGTGCAGCAGTTGCAGCTCTGGCAGCTCTGAAGAACGCTCTGGAGATAACGGGTAGGGGGCTGGAGAACGTCGAAATCACTGTTATTGGGGCGGGAGCTGCAGGTATAGGTACTGTGGAGTTGCTTCTTGAGGCGGGTGCGGAGCATGTGGACGTCGTGGACAGGCAAGGAATAATACATCCTGACATGGACGATCTGAACTGGAAGCAGAAGGAGCTGGCGGAGAAGACAAACCCTGGAAAAGAGGAAGGAAGTCTGGAGGATGCAATTGAAGGATCCGATGTTTTGATAGGGCTTGCTGCAGGTGGCATTGTTTCTAAAGACATGGTTGAATCCATGTCTGAAGATCCTATAGTTTTCGCTCTTGCCAACCCCGAACCGGAGATTATGCCCGAAGAAGCTAAGAAAGCAGGCGCAAAGGTGGTCGCCACAGGCCGCTCCGATTTCCCGAACCAGGTGAACAACTCCATAGTCTTCCCTGGGATAGCGAAAGGCTGCCTGAAGTGCTTTGCAAAAGAGATAAATAACTATATAAAGCTTGCAGCGGCTGAAAAGATAGCTGGAATGGTGGAAAATCCTAGACCCGGAAAAATTATCCCTTCATCCTTGGATAAAAAGGTTGTGGAACAGGTTGCAGAGGCGGTTATGGAAGAAGCACATGAAACTGGTGTATGCAGGATTCACTGAATCTGTTCCTTAAAAGCTTTTAGGTAAGAGAGGTATGGTATAGTTGGTTTTTCCCAAGGTTTGTTTCTAGCCACTTTCTTTCATGCTCTTCTTTTTCTAGTGTTACTGTTTTTTTGT
>CAZWHR010000078.1:0-5373 GCA_964633675.1 uncultured archaeon
AGTGGGATGGTCAGGTGAAGGACCCTGACAACCTGCTCGAAGGGGTGGCCGATCATAGGCTTGAAGCAGATGATAAGGAGAGTGTTGATTCCGAGCAGGAAGAGGAGTTGACATTTGATGATCTGAACCGGGAAGGGCCTTGGTACAAATTTCCTGACGGTGATAAAGCCAAAGGGGAAGAAAAGGCTAAAGAAATGCTTGCCCAGAAGCAGTAAATAATATGTCGTGGACTTATGGTGGTGACCCTAAAAACAGTGATCGGGATAAGATCCGGTTGCTTGTCGGGGATACCGATTCGTCCAATCAGTTGGTTACAGACGAAGAGATTGACTGGGCGCTTGATCGGGAATCATCCATATTTGAGGCCGCCGCGCTGACGGCTGAGTTTGTTGCGGCCAGCTTTGCTCGAAATCCTGACAAACAGATACGTGATTTAAGCGTAAAGTTTTCTCAGACGATTTCGAGCTATCGAGAACTGGCTGAGGAGTATAAGCAACGATCTTCAGGGCAAGGAACTTGGAAGGACCTTGCTCCGGGTCTTTCTCAGGACACGAAAGACTCTTATGACGACGACGACGACCTTGTGAAACCGATATTAGAAAGGGATCAACACGAAATTGTTGATGTCTGATAATGGCTAAAGTCCTAAACCCAAATCGTTTTATGTCGGAAGTGAAGAGGAGAGCGAACACCGCCTCTTACAAAGCGACAACGAGCGGTTTGGAAATGAGGTCCATCGGCACAGAAAACTTTTTTGATGTGTCCGTTGCCGGATTTGGCCAAGCTGAGGGAGATCTAAACAATCTCGTGAAGTTTGTACAGGCAGGATCGGATCGGTTCCAGGAACCGGTTAAGTTGATTGTTGGTGCAGATATGGGAAAGGCTCCCGGCCGGAACCCGAACGATGGTCGGTTTGCTGGAAGTGGTTCTACAGAAACCGACAAAGGGGTCTTTTATTCTGCTTTTGTAGAGTTCCCCGAAGGGAAAGGGAAAGAGCAAAAATACCTTCGCCCCGCGTTTGATAGCGCTATGGGCAGGTTGGAAGAGTTTGTTGACAAGGCACTAAACGACCCTAACAAAACCGTTCGTTGGGTTCTGGAACGGATTGCTAAAGAAACTGTATCAAGAGCAAGAGACAACCTAAGGAATCATGGTGCTATTGATTCCAGACGGCTTCTAAACAGTATCGGCTACAAAACGTTGATATGATTCATGAGTCTGAAGAGTCACGCAAAACAGCTTTTGGAGGACGATGGAAACGTAAGGCTTTCCATTCAACAAAAGAAGGAAGGAAATCGTCATCCGAAAGCGGGAACGTTTGCAGAAGTAAACAGCGGACAGCCCACAACGGACGTTCCAGCATACATGACCGGTCAGAGGGAAGGGACGGAGGACGACCAACAGCGGGGACCAGAATTGTCGAACGATGCCAACTTTATGATAACCTCCGACCACACAATATATACAGTGAAGGATGATCGACCGGCAACGAGGATCAGCGTTGAGAAGGTTCGAGACGGTGAAGGAGGTTGGATTGAAGAGGACTATGTAAAGGACGATTTTAAAGTTATCTGGGCTGAATATCAGGGAAATGGCTTAGTTTCTGTTCACGGACAAATCGAAGACTAATGGCGCTCCAGACAGAAGTACAAGAAGATTTTGTCATTGCGAATTTCATTGACAACAACTTTGATGAAACCAATACCTCCCTGTCTGAAAAGCCGCATGTATCAGTTGGAGAGTTTAAGTTTTCGGTTGACAGGAAGCATTTAATTCTTGTTGAGCCGCCATCGACAACGAACCGGGGCGGGGAATCGGGTAAGAGTAGCATTGTAAGTAACGTCCAACAGCTTGTTGGAGAAGTAACTATTAGCCCGTGGGTAAAAACGACGAAAAGTAATCTTGGAGACGATATGGAGGTTTCTTTTGAGATGTTGAAAGAACTGAAACGGATTGTTATGAGCGATAGCGTGAGCGATCCAAGTGAGCTGGATTGGTTCAATTACGTGTCGAAAACGTCTGTATTTGAGACGACACCTGAACCACTACGCTTCGCTTACAAAGGACTTTTCCGGTATCAGTTCTACACAGATGTATAATTCTTGAATTCGCTTAACAATATTCGAGGTATACGATGACAGACCTTATACCAGAAGCAGGACAGAGATCACACCGGATACGGTGGATCATTGAGGACAAAAATGGTGTGACTCCTGATAACCCAAATTGGAACGGGATTTCGGATAACATTCGAACGTTTGAATGGGAGCCGGATGCAACAATTGAACCGCAAAGGGGATTAGGAAGTGCTGATCCTCAGAGTCACTTCCCCGGACCCGAACAGCATTCGCTATCTCTTGTTTACGACCTTCAGCAAGAATTTGTTGATTCTAATGGTGATGTTGTTGACCTTTCGGCAATGGGAATGATTCGGACCAATGATGAAACGCTGTCCGGTTCTATTTCCATGCTTGGACGAGAGGACAAAGAAAATGACCGGCAGTTTACGGTTGTGAAAGGAGCATATCTTGACAGCGTTGAAATCGATGGTAACGCAGGAGAAAGTCAGCCGATTCAGCCAAATATTTCAATCATGGCTGAGAAGGTGCGTCAGTATGACGTGAAGCAACCTCTGTCCGGTGAGCAACTGATTGCCGCTAAGTCCGATGACAGTGCAGATACAACTCAGACCCTAACATTGGAGAATGAAGGGGCGGGCAAAACAGCAACGATCAGCCTGAGTGGAACGACCCTTCAATCCTCGTCTACCAAACTCGGTGACGTTGACGCTGTTGAGCTGGATGCGGAAACCGAAGGAAATATCAGTGTATTCTACAATCAAGGCACACAAGGAAGTCCGACCGAAGATCGTAAGATTGTTGAGATTAAGGGTAAGGTTTTCTATCAGAACGTTGGAGACCTTGGTGTGCCGACACTTGGAAGTGGTGATATGTCCGAAACGGTCTCGGGTGACTTCTTCCGTTTCCAAGGATCTTCTGTGGAGCGGCCCGCCAGTGAGAATCTTGGTGAAGAGATTGAAAGTGTTAACCTTACTATCGAGAACAATCTGAACATTGTGCCGAAGATCGACGACATTACACAGAACGTGTTTGAAGAATCGAGAGACATTTCCTTCACTGCAACTGTGTATGGTCGGGCCGAAATGGCCGGTCAGGTACTTGAACACCTTGGTAATGTGGAGGATGACGTTGTTTGGGATCTCGGAGACCCTCCGGGTAAAATCACTGTACAGGCGGCCCACATGACAGATCCTCCGACCTCTACCAAAGAGGAAGGTCAGGGTGTGATGATGATCGATGTTGGATTTAGTGGACAAGGTTTGAGTCTCACGTAATCTTTAACTTAACAAGGAGGTTTTACCATGAGCGAAGAGGAACAAGAGAAGCAAGAGGAACAGGAGAAGCAGTATGCGTCCATTGAGGACTGTACTGCTCCGACAGATGAAGATGGGAATGTAATTCCCGTTGAGCAGGAGATCGAAGGAATCGGTCTATGTAAGTTCAAACCTCTTGTATGGAAGGAGGGTCAGAGCTTTTTTCAGGACCGTGACCAAGATCAACAGACGCTCGGAGCGGAGGAAATTGCTTCTCTATTTCGCAACTTCTACATTCACCCTGACTTCAGCAACCTGAGCAAAAGTCAACTACAGAACAACTTCTACTATCTATCGGTAGCCAACCTGTTGACGGAGCTAATGAGGCACTCTGGAGCTGACGTAGAGGTTAACGTAAATCAGGAAGATATGTCGGCCACAATCGAAAAAGGGGAAAAAAAATAACGACTACCGCGTAAGGCGGGACGAAAACGGTAACATCGTTCCGTTTTGCGTGGACACGACCGTTGGATGTGTTGATATTGTTCCGATGAAACTCGGTTACAATTTACGGGTTTTTCGAAATGGAGCGTTCGGTTCGGATACTGCATTTGAAATTTGTTCTGACCATGTTGTTCGACCGAACCTTTCAGACGTTTCTCCTTTTGTGATCAAATATGGGTTGGTAGACATTCTTCTAAAGTCTATTCTGGAAATAAGTGGTTTCTGGACTACTGATACCGGTGACAAAAAGACAGAGGTGGCCCGTCAGGAAATCTCTATTGACGAGCTTCAACTGATATCGTGGGCGAACCTTCACACCGAATATGGCTATAAGTTCATTGGCCCGGAGTCCTTCTACAAACTTACGATTCCAGAAATAGACAGTCTATATACTGGTTCCAGTTTGAAAGGGCAGTATCAGAAAGAGAAGGAGTATCAAGAATCTGGCTCTTCAGGTTCGAGAACACACGCTACCCCCCATGACGAAAGAAAGTTTGACGAATACCTTGACAAGAATGATTTGAGGTAAGAAATGGCCTTTGGCATAACAAGAGGTCTTAATTTTACTATTGCCGCCAATGTTACCGGGGCGATCAATAGTCTAAACTCGATGATTAAGACCCTGCAAAGCGCTCAAAACGCCGCCCTTGTTGCGGGTGGTGCGTTTGCCGGTCTTGGATCGGTCATTCTTGGAAGTGCTATATCAGCCGCCTCTGCTTTTGAAGATCAGATGACCGAACTTGCCAAGGTTACCGACCCGTCGGTTGTTAATAGGATGTCTGATTCTATCTTTCGTCTAAGCGAGAAAATACCCATTGCAACCAGTGCTTTGTCTGATATTGCAATCCAGTTCGGCAGGGCGGGTGTGTCTGGAGCCAAAGAGCTCACACGCCTTACGAAAGTTGCAGGAAAAATGGCAATTGCAACAGACCTATCTGCTAAGAAAGCAACTACAGCACTGGTAAAGCTTCAAGCTGTATTCGAAACCTCAGCAGACGAAGCTGAAGCGCTTGGCGCGGTGATTAATAAACTTTCAAACACATCTGTTGCATCCTCCAGTCAGATTTCCCGTGCCGCTATACGAAGTTCCGCCGCCCTTTCAAATCTTGGTCTGTCCGCTGATCAGGTTCTGGCACTTAACGCGGCATTTATTAAAGTGTCCCCATCGGCCAGACGTGCTGGAACAAGGCTCAGGAGACTTGGAGAAGAGGTATCTACATTGGCGGGGAAGGACCTTCAAACGATTGCAAAAGCGCTTGGAACGACCGGTGATCAAATAGAAAAAATGACGAATTCAGGAGAAGGAGCCAAACAGCTTTTGCTTGATCTTGCAAATGCTACAAATGTTGCTTCCAAAGAGTTATCGGATGCTTTTGGAACAAGGGTCCTTACAGGGCTTCAAAACCTTTCAAAAGTCACAGAAGACGTTCGATTCAAGATGTTTCTTGCCGGTGAAGAAATGGAAGAGGTCAAGTCGTTACAAAGAGAGTTTGATCGTCAAATGAGAACAACCTCTTCTCGAATGCAGATCCTCT
>CAZWHR010000079.1:0-5328 GCA_964633675.1 uncultured archaeon
CGAATTTCTCCTTCCATTTCTGGTAGAGCTTCCATTTCTTCCTTAATATAGCCTTCTCTTGCTCTGGCAGATCCTTCAGATGTCCCTCGGTGAGGTCTTCCATGCTTTTCATCGAGTAGAAATCGGCAGTAATTGAGGGAAAGATATCATTGCTCTGCATCTGTAGTATGCTGGATCTACCGGTGTTGGCGTCCACCTCATCAACGAAGTCCGCCTTAAGAGCCTCCTCGTTCTTGTCATTAAAATGCTCTTTTTTCTGCTCCAGCTTCCTTATATCGTGTTCAAGCAGGTGTTTCTGCTGATAGAGGTCCGAAAGGCTTGAAAGAGTCTGATTTATTTGTCCCTGCGCTTCTCTCTGTCTCTGCATAAGCTCCTGATGCAGCTGTGAACCTGGGCTAGCATGCATCCATTCGTCAACTATCTGCGCAGTGTAGGAATGAGGAGTCTGCTCCAGCCTGTCAACAGCTGCTATGTAGAGATCGAACGGGTCTCCCTGACCTCCTGATATCATCTTCATCCTTCTCTGATGCATCTCATCAGGGTCTGCGCCTACATAGGGTTCTTCATCAGGCTGATTTTCGTCTATGAAGTCCTGTGCTGCTTCAGGACCCTCTGAACGTGCTATCTCTCTTATCTTGTCTATTCCTCCTTCGGGGGTAGGATAGCATCCGTGCATACATCTGCCCCCAAGAACTTCATCCTCTTCAACTTCGGCTTCACCTATATTGGGGTTTATCTCTTCTGCCATATTAGTCCACCTCTTTCCTATAACCTCCTATACTTTTGGTTCTCCTGATTTGTGTACCTAAACTATTATTAAGCAGGGAAGATAAATAACTTTTTGGCCAGAGGTACTTCAAAGATGGGGATATGGGACAATATCAAGGAGACGGTGTCGGGAAAGGACAAGAGTAACGATAAATCTGTGGATAGACCGTCTTCTAAGTCCGGCTCTAGAGGTAGTTTAGATAGAGATTCCGGCCCTCCGAAACCTTCTGGCTCTAGAGATATAGAGAGTAATCCTGGAAGAGGCTCAAATAGAGGTGGTTCTGATATGCCTGAAAAGCTCTCAAGTAAGTCTAAGAGGAGCGGAGGTTCTTCCAGCCATAGAGAAAAAGCTCCGGCCAGAGGAGACAGCTTTGATAAATCAAGGGGCTCTAAACCCGGTCAGCCTGATAAGAGAAGGCCCTCTTCCCCACAGGGCAAACGTGAATCCGCCAAAGACCTACCTCCACAGGGCCCTGGAGCTTCCAGCGGCCCACCTAGGGGTGAAGGCCCCAGAAACGTCTCTGCACCCGGCCCTGATCAGAACAACCCTCCTTCAAGTCCAAGAGAAAGAGGAGAAAGAAGCTCAAATGATCCTGGCGGTACTGGAGCATATTCTAGGTCTCAGAAAGGATCTCAAAGATCTTCTCAACGCAAATCTCGGGGAAAACCCGGGAGAAACAATTCTCCGAATCAGGAACCTGGATCGGGTAAACATCCTCAAGGTGGAGATCCTTTGAAGAGGTCTCAAGGAAGCGTAGATATACCTGGCGATCCTGCCGGAAACGAACCATCCCCAGGCCCTGAGCCCCCTAGTACAGAAGAATTTGGAGATGAAAATGATGTATCCTCAGAACAGCTTAGCCATCTTGCGGAGCAGAATGAAAGGATTATAAATCTACTTACCGATATTAGGAATTCGTTGGAGGGTGGCAGAAGATAACCCTTGTAAATAGACAGTAGGATTTCAACTCTTTCCATAGAGGTATTTTGACCATGGCAAAGTTTTACAGCAACGTGAAGAATAAAGTTAGTTCCCAGGAAGAAGAGGAGGAAGGCAGTTCTGAAACTAGTTCTACCAGTTCTTCGGGAGGCGCATCATTTGACCAGCTGATTGAGAGTGTGGAAGACTCCGATGGAAGTAACGAAGAGGAACCTGATGACACCAAGATAGAGGATATATCTAAGGGAGGAGGTTCAGGAAAGGACTATAAGGATCCGCAGAGGATAGAGCTCAACAGTGATTCAAGTCCTCAGGCAGGAGCAGCCTCGGATAATACTTCCGCAGGTCCGTCTAAACCCTCTTCTACGCCCTCAGGGCCTTCTAAAGCGCAAAATACACCCAATAATGGGTCTTCTGATCTTGGTTCGGGAAGTCCTGTTTCATCAGATACTGGAAAAAACCCTCAGTCTGATACTAGAGATTCAGGGAAAGCCTCTAACAAGCTATCCAGCCAATCTTCCTCAGAGGTGCTTACTGACATAAGAGATCAGAACAGAGAGATAGTAAGCCTTCTCAAGAAGTTGAATGATATTCTAGAGGAGAAGTTCTAGCTTGAGCTTCGCCTTCCTATTTTTAAATTTCCATCTTCTACAGGATTAGGTAGAGGCCACTTTCCGGTAAACAACCGGAAAATGCGGAGGTAGCCAAGTCTGGCCAAAGGCGAGGGACTCAAGATCCCTTCCCATAGGGGTTCGCAGGTTCAAATCCTGTCCTCCGCAATTGCCGTGGCAATTGGGAACACAGGGAGGGTTCCAAGTGAACCCTCCGCCGAGTGCTAAGCACCCGGCCAGCGTGGTGGCCTCGATAAATCTCCAGGGATATCTAAACTTGTCTTAGGAAGAGGTTCCAGACCTGAGAAAATTTCTGATTTTCGATGTGCGAATCCTCTGCTTGAAAGTTTTGAAGGAACTGTGGCGCTTGAGATGAAGGTGGACGACAACGATTATCGAGATCTGGCACGCAAAAAGCTCCTGAAATGGCTCTAGCCTATATCTAGACTTCTTCCATACTCTCCTTGTATTCCTTCAACTTATCCACATATACCTGCGCGTTCTGCCTTATATGTTCTACATCGCTCTCTTCTAACTCTCTTACAATTTTTCCTGGAACACCCATTACCAGACTCCCTTTTGGTATATCTTTACCTTCCGGAACGACTGCTCCTGCCGCGATAATCGAATGTTTACCTATATATGCGCCTGAAAGGACTGTAGCACCCATACCTATCAGCACCTCGTCTTCCACAGTACAGCCGTGGACTATTGCCCCATGTCCGATGGTCACTCTGTTCCCGATATCTGCAGGATTGGACTCGTCTGTATGTATAACCGCATTATCCTGGACAGAGGTCTTCGAACCAATCCTTATGCTGTTTGAGTCCCCACGCAAAGAAGCGGAAGGCCATACAGAACTATTGTCCTCGATCTCCACATCACCTATAACTGTTGCCTCTGGATGCACGAAAGCTTCCTTATCAATCTTCGGACTCTCACCTTTGACCTTGTATTCCATATTATGCCTCCGGTTTTCTCAATAGTACTGCGATACCCCCGCCTCCTCCCACACACATTCCAACGATACCGTACTTTGCATCTCTATCCTGCATGGTGTAGACCAGTGTGGTTGTCAGTATACCTCCTGATGCTCCTATAGGATGCCCCAGCGCTATAGCTCCACCTCTGACATTCAGTTTCTCATAGGGTATATCCAGCTTTTCCTTGAAGTCGACCATGTGAGCTGCAAACGCCTCGTTGAGCTCAAAGAGATCGACATCCTCAACCTCCAGATCGTTCCGCTCCATAAGCTCTTCTACCGCATCCTCTATAGCCAGAGGGAACCATTTAGGATCCTTGTAACTTACCTGGTAGTCCTCCACTACTGCCATAGGTTCTATTCCTTTCTCCTCTGCGAATTCTTTCGAGGCAAGCGCTACTGCTGATGCACCGTCCGAGAGATCTGAGGCATTACCTGCAGTTACTGTACCGTCTTCCTTAAACACGGGATTAAGATCTGACAGCTTGTCCATATCTGTGTCTGGCCTTGGACCCTGATCCTCTGCTATCTCCTTCCCATCGACCTCCACAGCCACTATCTCTTCTTCAAACTTACCTTTTTCCACTGCTTCTACTGCTCTTTCATGGCTCTGAAGCGCATAGTAGTCCTGTTCTTCCCTTGATATATCATATTCGTCCACCAGTTCCTCTGTAAGGGTTCCCATATGCTTCTGATAGTTCATATCCCACAGTGAGTCTCTTATCATGGAATCAACCATCTCTACATTCCCGAACTTCTTTCCCTGGCGCATATCTTCGACCAGATAAGGAGCATTTGACATGGATTCCAGACCTCCGGCCACACCGCACTCTATCCGTCCGGCCTTGATTCGATCCACCACAAGTGTCAGGGCTCTTAGGCTGGATCCTGATGCCTCGTTCACTGTGGTTGCAGGGACTTCTTCCGGAATACCAGCTCTGTATGCTGCCTGTCTTCCAGGCACTTGTCCTATACCCGCCTGGGTAGAATTGCCGATTGATACATATTCTACATCCTCTTCCAGATGTGTGCGTTTCATGAGCCCTTCAAGAGCTGTCTGTCCGAGCTCTACTGCTCCTATGTCTTTGAAGTTTCCCAAAAATGCTCCGTGCGGGGTTCTTGCACCATCTATTATTACGACTTCTTTCATCTGTTTATTCACCTCTAAACTCGGGTTTCCTCTTCTCCAGGAATGCTTTTACTCCTTCCTCCATATCCTCTGTCTCGAAAAGCTGTGCAAAGTTCTTCCGGGTCTGCTCCAAGACACGCTCCTCTTTCTCATCCTGTGCTATCTTCAGCAGTCTCTTTGCCTTCCTGTAAGCTATCGGAGCGGTGTTATCTGCAATCCTCTCCGCCAGTTTTTGCGCTTCCTTCTCCAGCATACTTTTTTCCACGGTCTTCTCCACAAGCCCAATATCTTCTGCCTCTTCTCCTGTTATAGGTTCTCCGGATAGAACTATTGACTTTGCTCTTGCCAGCCCTACAAGCCTTACAAGCCTTGTTATACCGCCGTAACCAGGTATTAGGCCTAGCTTAACTTCTGGCTGCCCGATTTCTGCTCCTGGCGTTGATATAATGAAGTCACAAGACATAGCTAGCTCAAGACCTCCTCCGAGACAGTTACCCTTCACTGCTGCTACGGATACTATATCTGTCTCCTCCAGTAGGTGTGAAATCTCTTCAGCAAGCTTTGAGTTGGCCTCTGCATCTTCTTCCTCCCATTCCTTCAGGTCTTTGAGATCCGCTCCTGCGGAGAAGTTCTCTCCTGAACCAGTTAGTATAACAGCCCTGATTTCCTTTTCGTTTTCGATACTTAGAAGCGCCTCATGCATTTCTTTAAGCATCTCGTTATCTATAGTGTTCATATTTTCAGGCCTGTCCAGCTCCAGAGTTGCCGTGGGCGCGCTTTTATACACATTTATCCTCTCAAAACCTGCTTCTGTTTCTCTCTGCTCTGCCTCTACTTTATCTCGCATGCAGTTCATCATCTTTTTCTCCATCATGTTCATGGCGCCCTGGATAAGGGT
>CAZWHR010000080.1:0-1131 GCA_964633675.1 uncultured archaeon
TACACGGAGCTTCTTGGTCAGGAGGTTGCGGTTAAGGTGATCGGGAATAATGAGAATAGACGTAATGTTAGTCTCTCCATGCGCCGGCTCAACGCTCGAGAGCTGGAAGAAGCAAGCGCTCGTAAAATTGCTCATTGGCAGGAGTGCCATAATGCGTACGTTTACTTTGAGAACGCTGTGAAAGCATGCCCACAGAATTACATTGCATGCTCAGCTTGTGAAGGAACAGGATCTCAAGGCGAAGATCTCGAATTCTATACCTGTCGTCGATGCTTTGGCACTGGAATGTTAAGAGTGGGCCAACAGTAAAAGGAGCATCAATGTTCTGTCCTGAATGCGGCAATGAACTCCCGAACACAGCCAAGTTTTGCATGGAATGCGGAACCGATCTTCGCGAGTTCCAGCAGTCGGGCGAAGGCGGCGTCAGCACCGGTGACGTCGGGATGATCAAGGACAGCGAGTTGAAGAGCACCGAATCTCAGCAGCAGGCATCCATTGAACAGAATCCGACGATCAACATTCAGCTTGGGGAGATGATCCGGGAAAGTGTGCTCAAAACTATACAGAGTAGTACGGTCGAACAAAATCACCACTTTCCGTATGCGAATAATATTTCGACCTCGTTGACTCCTGAAATTGCTAATATAATGAAAAAAGCGAAGTATGCTTTTTGCAAAGAGGAAGAAGAGGGGTATTATGACCAAATACTCAAATTAGATGTTGAAACTGCTATTGCCTGGTATATGAAGTTCCGTATTCATGCTGAGATATTAAATACCCGAGCTATAAAGCAAGTATTGCTAGAAAATATTTTGCAGAACAGAGCTTATAAAGGCCATATTGGTGTTGTCACACGAATTGAGATGCAGATTGAGAACATACACGATGACATATCTTATACAAGAGAAAAAATAAGACGGTGCGAGAAACTATATTACCCAAGCATGTTAATTCAAGATGAACATGACTTGATTAAAACGTTAAAAGAATGGCAATATCGGGATACTGTAGTAAAGTATTTTATTAATGCAAGAAAAGCTTCTTCCGAGGGGTTTGTGACATGCAGACATTGTGAAGGAACCGGAATTCGGCATTTGGATGCACAAGACAAAGATCCACCAAGAACACAAG
>CAZWHR010000080.1:1141-5314 GCA_964633675.1 uncultured archaeon
TTGTTATAGACGGGAACAAGGAGTGGGGGAAGAAATCCAGTCTCTGTTTTGGGTGTTACGGTATGGGTGAGATTTATTTAGGGGATTGATGTTGTTAACTATGGGCAAACAGCGCACTAAACTATATTATAGGACTGGTGATTCACTTCATAAACACGTAAAGATTCTGTTCCAGGAGGTGGCAAGTTGGATAGTCAGGATTATCTTATGAGAAAATACAGATCTGGGGAAAAAAATTATGATCCCAACAAATCTATTCATATAAACAAAAGCCCTCAATTCTTTCGAGATGATGAGACTGTAGGGGATATCCTCTCCCAGGCCCGCGAAGCCGTGACCAATTCCCAAGAACTGCAATCGCGCCTGAACCAACTCCGGGAATCTCTATCACAAGCCGAACAGTCCACCGCCGAAGCGCGGTATGAGCACGAGTTACGCTCCCAATTACAACTGGGAAGTGCGTCGGAGGGATGGACGGAGAGGCTCAAAACCCACTGGCATGAACTTCAAGAGAAGCTTCACAAGGAAACCGACGCGCTCCGCCAGCAACTGCGTGCGCATCAAGCCGAGATCCGTGAGTTACGGGAACAGTTGGACGAATCGGCGTCGGACGAGGCGGATTCGACGTCCGACGTTGCCGAGGCTGTCAACGAGGTGACCAACGAGGCCGAGCGCATGCAGACTCAGCTCGACGAGGTCGATCAACGTCAGGAAGCCGTCGAATCGCTGGTTGCGTCCGGTCAGGCAGAGCGATCCGTCATCTCCCGACACGAGTGGCGCTTCCTAACAACTGGATATTTCAACGTCGTCGAAGGTCGGCTCAACCAACTTGCCTTGGACCACCCCATCACCGGCGAGCACTATCCGCCCGAAGCCTGGACGATCAAGCGGGATCGCCGCGAGAGCCAACTTGAGGCCACACTCGGGAGGAAGTGGCTGCGACAGGATGCGTTCCAAGTGAAGGTCAGCATCCCGACACCGTCCGTCGAGGGCGAGGGGTTTCTCTATCAGCCGATCGGTGAGGAGCTCCTCGAGTGGATCCAGAACGAGATACAGGACGTCTCCGGCAACGCCTATCTCGTTCTCGGCGTGGCGTCGCCCATCGGCTTCACGGAGACGCTAGAAACGTACATCCGTCAGCTCTACGCGCCCAACGCGTCGGTCTATTTGGTCGATCTTCAGGAGCACCGACTCACCTACAATGACGGAGACGCCCCAACGGAGGCACTGGCCCATCTGATGGCGCCACAGTCGCTCGATGAGCAGCTGGGGCCCATTCGGGATGGCGTCCAGGACCTGCTTTCGAGCGAGCCACGGCTGATCCTTCGGGACACGGCGACACGCCTCGACGTTCCGCCGACGCTTTTGGCGAAGGTGTTCCGAGAGATCGCTCAAAGGTCGGAGTTCAATCTCTACATCGAGGATGATGAGGATCCGCAGGAAGCGTTGCTTTATCGCGTTTAGCGAGAAAATCCTGAGCTCACCCAAAGGAGGTTGGCCCGATGGATGCAACGGTGCGAGTCTTGCTGGGAGCTGCCGTACTCGGTCTCGCCACGATGTACTTCCTATGGTTTGTCCCTTCGGAGCCGGAATTCAAGGCCAGTATTGTGACCGAAGAACTCACCGCAGCCGTGCTGGAGTTTACGGATAACAGCGAATACCGACGCTACGGCAGTAAGGATCTCGGGGATGTGGCGACCTCGTCTGTCGAAGCGTATCTGGCGGACAGTCCCGGTATCACGTTGGTCAGCCGAGACAAACTGAATCAGATTCTGGAAGAGCAACGTCTTTGCAGTCAGGGCATGTGCGATCCTGGCACAGCCAGCGAAGTAGGCCAGCTGACGGGAGCGGATAAGCTTGTTATGGGGGAGATTATAACGTTCTCTCATAGCAGCGAGCGGACCGAGGTGCAGGAAATGACTCAGCTCTATCCCCCTGAGTTTGAAAATGCCCCCGCAACGCGCCACGAAGGAAAAATGGCTGCTCAAATCCAAATCGTTGATACGGAAAGCGGAGAGATTCTTACCGGCGATGTGATGCAGACTGAGTACTCCGAGACGTTCAAGGACAGTGAAGGCGGTTTCTCGTTCGATGAGATGACCAATCAGCTTCTGCTGAATTTATCGCAGCAGATTGCGACCAACATTGGCGCCGAGTCCGCGAAGGTGGTTCGGTACGATCTGCTGGCGTCGGTCCAACAAAAGGGCGACGGTTGGGAAGGCGAGCCTGCCGAGCGCGTGACGCCTCAGGACACGATCCACGCTGTCCTCAAGTTTTCGGATTTTGAACAGGGGAACACGGTTCGTCTGAACTGGGTCGCGCCGGATGGGTCAGTGCACAAGAGTGAGTCAATTAGCTACCTCCGATCGAATTGGGTGAAAACGGAATTCTCCCCACCGGAGCGACCGGGCCGTTGGACGTTGGAGCTTCGGTACCAGGGAATGTCAAAGCCGTTTGGTGAGGTCATCTTCAAGGTGCTGGCGCCGTCGTCGAGCATGAATCCGACGTGGCCTAAGTTCTCTTCTTTCGCATTGTCCACAAGGGACGGGTGATCCGTTGGCGTTGATCGGCGATACCGTCAAGCTTGGGCTCTGCCTCGTCGTGCTAGCGAGTAGCGGGGTCGGCTTGGCGGTTCAAGCTCAAGAGGAACCTCCCAATGAAGAGGCCTATCGTAAGAATGAGATCGCTGTGCTTTTTAACGAGCGCTTCTTCGAGACCAATGTCATGCAGCCCTTGACTGAGGCGGATTTCCCATTAATTGAGCCCGAGCTTGTGCAGGAAGTGAGGCAGCAGAACTCAACGCTGGTTCAAAATGCCTTCGACGATCCGTCAGCTCGTGTCTATAACGATCTGGCGCCGTTATTGGAGGCCGATATTCTCGTGACAGGAACGGTCTTAACGGAGACCTACGAAAACGACTACGGATTTCTATCCGCCAATGCGAGCGTTGAGGTACGCGTCATTGCTCTCGCCGAGGGGCGCATTCTGCAAACCCGCACCTTTTCTGCGACCGAAGCTGCAAGCTCCGCCCAAGGAGCTCGGTCCAAGGCTTATGAGTTGGTTCTGAACGGGGCCGATACGCAAGTCGGGCTGGCTGACTGGCTTGTGGACGTGCTGAAGGATCAACCGGCGCTTGGTGATCCGAGACCGTCAAGCGAAAGCAATGAAGGGGAGCAGACGTCATCGCCCGATGAGGACAAGACAGGTACGCAGGACTCCGAAGCAGAGGAAGACACGGCGAGCGGATCGGGCTCGGAGAACGATGACGCATCATCGGACCAGGCCGAACCGGGGCCGGATTCGACAAGCGCGGGTCACGACATTACGCAGACCGAAAACGGCTTGGTGAAAGTCCCCGACATGGAGGGGATTCGCGTCGATCTGGAGGTTCAAAATCTTGCAGGCGAGCCACGCCGCGCCTTTGACGTCGGCGAGCGTCTTCGGATCGCCATCGATCTCTCAACCCGCGAGGATGTGGAGAAGGTCTATCTCAATGTGGTTTCCATAGATCCCTCTGGCCAATGCACGCTCATCTTCCCCAACGACTACTCCAGCAATCCTCAAGTTCGGACAGGCCGGATCGTTATTCCGGGTCAATCGAGCTATACCCTGCAGGCAGCCTCACCCCGGGGGACCGATTTTGTGCAAGCCTTTGCCAGTCTGGAGCGCTTTGACCTGCGGGATGTCTTTGCGACGAGCTCGAACCAGACCCCGTTCACCACAATCTGTAAGGCAACAGATGCCTTTGCTCAGCGGGCAAGCAAGGCCGCTCAGGACCTGGCCGAGGAGGGCGTTATTGCCACTGCGGTCACAAGCTTTGCCGTTCGTTCCTCCTCCGACCGTTCGCCGATCGCTCAGTTCGACCTCCGTCCCCGGAACCCGAGAGTCGATGACGAGGTCCGCTTCGATGGGCGGGCTTCGCAAGACCCCGACGGACGCATCGTGCGCTGGGAGTGGACGTTTCAGAACGGTGACCGCCGCTTCCAGATGCAAGGTCCACAGGTCAATCCCCACTTCAACTCGGCCGGACCCGTCGATGTCAGCCTCACTGTGACGGACAACCGGGGTGTCCAAGACATCGTCAGTCGCACGATCAGCCTAAGACAGCGGCGCAATCAGGTGCCCACGGCCGAGTTCCAGGTCACTCCCGCCGAGCCGCGCATCAATGAAACC
>CAZWHR010000081.1:0-5117 GCA_964633675.1 uncultured archaeon
TTCTCTATTCCCATATTGTGTCGTCCTCTTCCATATCCGCCTTGAAGACCAGTATCCGGAAGACCTGGTCGCTATCGTTGAATACCTCGTGGACATCGCCAGGTTCACAGACTATTACTTCGCCTTCCGCCGGCGCGATCTCCTCTCCATCGATAACCATCCTTCCTCCGGGCTGGAGAATGTAGAAGACCTCGGTGGTCTTCTCGTGGAAATGCGGTTTCACATGGTTTCCAGGCGCTATCTCCACGGCCTGGACAAGGTTTCCCTCAGAACCTATATCTTCCTCGTCCGCCAGGATCTTCTTTCTGTAGGAGTCTCTTTCCTTCCATTCAGAGCTTTCTGGCCTTTTCATCATCTCTCAGCCAGCTCTTTTGCCTTCTGAATGTTTTCCGCATATCCCTTGTTGTCTACAGGAGTCTCAAGAATCAGAGGCTTCTCCCTGATCTTTTCATTTCTCAATATTGCTTTCATGCCTTTCTCCCCTATCTCTCCCTCCCCGATATGCTCGTGCTCGTCCTTGTTGGAGTCAAACGGGTGCTTTGAGTCGTTCAGGTGGAAAACATGGACGTTCTCCCAGCCTATGTGCTCCTCAAAATCCTCTACCATATCTTCAACGCCTTCCTCGGCTCTGAGGTCGTATCCCGCAGCAAAGGAGTGGCAGGTGTCTATACATACCCCTAGTTTATCGTATCCAACACCGGATTTTTCTATCATCTTCTTTAGCTCTTCTGAAGTTCTTCCAAGAGATGTTCCTGCTCCAGCGCTGTTCTCCAGAAGCAGCTTGACGTTTGGAGGTATGTCAGAGGCTATATCCGACAGAGCGTCCGCGATGTTCTGTATGCCCTGTTCTACTCCTGCGCCCGTATGGCTGCCAGGGTGGAAGATCACGTAGTCCATCCCCAGCTTTCCAGCGCGTTCGAGCTCCTTCACAAGCGCCTTCTTCGATTTCTCAAGCAGGTCCTCCTTCGGAGTCGCAAGGTTTATCAGGTAGGCGGAATGGACTGTTATAGGGCCTATGTCGCGCTCATCGTACTCCTTCCGGAACTCCTTTATCTCCGACTCCTCGAGGTCCGAGAAGCTCCATCCTCTGGGTGAATGGACGAATACTTGTCCGCAGTTTCCCCCAATAGCTTCCATACGGTCTAGGGATTTTGGAAATCCTCCGCTTACAGATACATGGGCGCCTATCTTTAGCATCTTCCTTACACCAAGGAGAAACTTTGGAGGAGAGTTTTAAAAACTCTGCTCCATGAGTGTACGGTTTTAATGAACAGTCATGTGTTATGACAGATATAACGGATAGAAAGACAAAAAGATATAACCGGCATATAACTGTTGTATCCTTTCTTCTCAGTAGTTATAGAGTGTTTGAGCGCCGGATGCTAGTTAATGTACAGCCCACCAGGACAATATCCTAAGCCCTCTCCTAGATTATCCTAAGGTGGCTAATATAGCTATATAAGTCCTGAGTTTAAAGTATTTAATATGGACAAGTTCCTCCACACCAACCTCTTTCTAAACATCGAAGGCGATGAATATGCCACAGTCGAAAGATCTCTGGAAGAGGCCGAAGAACACGGATTTCAGGGAGTGGAGATAGGCTCCATGCACCTCAATCCCGATCTTGAAGATAAAAAGAGGAAAGACATAGTTGAACGTGTGAATAAGTACGATGGAGAGATAATCCTAGGTGCGCACCACCGAGGACACGGCAGCATGTGCGATTCACAGAGCATGAACAGGCGCATCAGATGGCTCAAGAAGATGGGGGATATAGGAGAGGAGATAGGTGCTCTGTACCTCGTAACCTCGGCAGACCCTGTTCAAAAGGGGCGCACAAAGGAGACAGCTATGAACAGTCTGAAGGCCTCCCTGAGAGAAATATACAGCCATTTTTCAGATAAGGAAATCTCTTTCACTATAGAGAACGATGTCAGGCTATATAACAACTCTAACACCGAGGAATTAGAGTTTGAAAATGTGGTTAACACTCTTGAAGATGTTTTAGACCTTTCAAAAAGTATTTCGGATTTTAAAACCACTTTTGACCTCTGCAACGCATTATTAGCTGGTGAAGACCCAGCAGAATTTATCGAAGGAGCCAAGAAATATGTGGAGCATGTCCATCTCAAGGACGGTGTCCGAAAGGAGGATGGATACCAGCTCAGGGAGATAGGAAAAGGAGATCTGAACTTTGGAGCGGTTCTACCCCTGATAAAAGAGCACTCAGACACAGTTACTATAGAACATCCTGGAGGAGTACCAGATACAGACCCTTCTGACTACATTAAACGTGTGAATCAGTATCTAAATGAAAATAATCTAGGTATATAAAATATAAGGATATTTATAGCGCTAACATGGTTCGTAATGGCGATATCGGCAGACTTCAACATTTACGGTTTCGTCATCTTTTCAAGAAACAGGTGAGAGATAAATCCCTCCTCCCCGATTTGAACGGGGGACAAGTCGCTCTACAGGCGACCGCTCTGCCAGCCTGAGCTAAGGAGGGCTCGCCAGAGGTCTCCTTTGCTCATTGAGTGAAATCCTCCGATTTCACGACCTGAGCTAAGGAGGGACATAACACTTAAAACCAAGGAACCCCCAGTGTTTGTTACGTACGTGAGAGGTCTTTAGACACACATATTTAAGTATTTAGACCAAACCCTAAATTGAGGAGGTAACAAAAGTGGACTTTACAAAGCTTTTTGGAGGAGGCAGCAACATAGACGAGATGGAGGAAGACGATTATGTCGAACTAGAAGCAGTAAACGATGGAGAGGGCTCCCAGGTCAAGATTCGAGTAGCAACACTCAACGAATACGGAGACTCACAGCAGGTTCAGGATCTTCTCAGAGATGGAAACATCGTCTGGGTAAAGATCAAACCGCTCAAGAGCAAGGACATGACAGACCTGAAGAGAGCTATCGACAGGATAAAGAAGACAGTCAGATCTCTAGACGGCGACATCGCAGGTATAGATGAGGAATGGCTCATAGCCACACCTGCATATGCTCACATACATAGGTAGACCTCTTTCAGAACTATCAAAGTGAGTAGGCTGGAAACCACCTAATCCAACTTTCTTTAAAGGCAGTTAGAATCTGATTTATCTAGTCCCTTCTCCTTGAAAGAGCCTCCTCATACATCTTATGCAGAACCGGGTCTGCCTGCCTCCATATCTTGTCAGTCTTGTAACCGGCTAGTCTTCTCCTCCTCTTCTGCTCCTCTTGTGATGTCATTCAGAAGACCTCAGTTCAGCCTTAAAGTCTCCAGGTTTTGAGGTGCCGACGTATCTATATCCAGCATCTTGTGCAAGGTGGAGGAAAGTGCAAAGGTAGCCGGACCGTCTCCGTGGTTACATATGATCTTTCTCGGCTTATTAGGAAGATTCTGGACATAGTTAAGAAGCTGCTGCTTGGAGCTGTGCCCGGAAAAGCCTTCCACAGTCCTTATATCCAGGTTTATCTCTGTCTCATCGTCGTTCCCAGGGATCTGCACAGTTTCCTCGCCGGACTGTATCTGTCTTCCAAGCGTTCCTTCAGCCTGGTATCCTACAAATAGCAGTCTGTTGTCTTCCTCCTCTGCTAGAGAATCAAGGTAGGAGAATATAGGTCCTCCTGTAACCATTCCAGAGGTAGCCAGTATTACCGCAGGACCGCCGTCTATCGCGTCCTCCCTCTCATCGTGAGATCCTACTCTCTCGAAGCAGTCTCTCATGAGAGGGTTGTCCTCATCTGCAAATATCTTCTTCTGGACGTCCTTTGAAAGAAACTCCGGATATGCAGTATGTAGGGCTGTAGCAGCCCAGATCATACCGTCCAGATATACCGGTACATCGAAGTAGTCCTTCTCAGCCTCCTCGGCTATCAGTATCATTATCTCCTGTGCACGTCCGACAGCAAACGTTGGTACTATGACCTTGCCACCTTCCTTTATCGTCTCTCTGACGTATTCCTTGAACTGCTCGTTGGCCTTGCTCCTCGGAGGCATCCTACCCTCCTGGTTACCATAGGTCGACTCAAGGATCAGAGTCTCAACCCTGTTGAACTTGGGATCGGCAGGTCTGAGTAGCTTTGTCTTGTCATACTTTATGTCTCCTGTATAGACTATATTGTGAAGGCCTTCGCCTATATGTAGGTGTGCGGAAGCACTCCCTAGTATATGTCCTGCATTGTTAAACGTCAGCCGCATGTCGGGTGTTATGTCTACTACTTCTCCGTAGGGTACTGTTATCGTGCGTTTGACCTCCTCCTTGATATCTTGAGAATCGTAGGGTGCGGACTTTCCTTCCTTCCTGACCACATCCAGGTAGTCCATCTGTAGAAGTATCATCAGGTCCCTGGTAGGGGCTGTGCAGTAGAGCGGTCCTTCATACCCGTACTTGTATAGGAACGGTATCAGGGCGCAGTGATCCAGGTGTGCGTGGGTTAGGATCACTGCATCGAGTTCCTTGAAATCTATCTCGGAGACATTGAGGTAGGGGTATGCGTCCTCTCCTTGGCCTGTAGGATTCATACCGCAGTCGAGCAGAACCTTGGATTCCTCTGTCTGGAGAAGTATGCATGACCTTCCCACCTGTCTGAAGCTTCCAAGACCTGTAACCCTTATCCACTCATCCCCTATGCCTTTCTCAAGCTGTATCTTTTCACCTATATCATGTAGGAAATCCTTCCTGAATTCAGATCCTTCGTGTTTTATCTCTCTGGCTCTATCAACTATCTTGGAATCAAGTGCCGGTACTCTTTCAACCTCGGGCATCCACCGGGTCTTCCTTTTTATCTTCTGTATCGTGGATCCAGACTTCCCTATGACCATGCCGGGTTTTCTAGCCTGGATTATTACCTTTCCGAACTCCGGCTTGAACCGCAGATCTATAACTCCTGCATCTTCAGGAACTATATCTTCTATGTCCTCCTTTGCAGCTGAGGCTTCCTTGCGTATAGTTGGGGCTGGCCGTATCTCCACTCTCTTCTTGAGCTTTGATACCAGATCCCTGACTACGTCCTCGTTGTCCAAGAAGAACTCCTTGTTCTGCGTGTAGAACACTATTTCGGAGGCTTCGTACTTCGCCTCCTGAATCATAGCGTTGCTAGGGAGCATCTCCTGAACTTCTT
>CAZWHR010000082.1:0-5107 GCA_964633675.1 uncultured archaeon
TGTTTCCTACCGCATCCTGTGCTTCCTCGTCGGTGTATTTAGCATGGTGGTCACTGCTACCAATACTTGTTAGGTCTCCATGCGGAAGGGTTACCCAACTTACTGCTGACCCGTCTGTCTGTGGAACCTGATTTGCCGTTCCACCCCCACCGGCAAGGTCGGCTACGTCTAACTCTTTACCTCCACCATCCTTAAGGACGGACTCATCAAGGGTGTAGCTTGGCGTTGCATCGTCGTAATTTAGTCCAGTTGAAAAGTTATTTCCAACTGCATCCTGAGCTTCTTCGTCTGTGTACTTTGCGTGGTGATCGCTGGTTCCTATTCCGGTGAGATCAGAGTGTGCCCTGCTTCCCAGATCCGCAAGGTCAATGTCACTTTCATCAATCTGGGACTGGACGTCCAGCGCAACGGTTCCATTTGCTGTGCCTCCCTTAATGATCGTGCCAAGAAGCTGTATGATGTCACCACTTCCTGACGGCTTCGTCGCTGTAAACTCTCCTGCAGTGGTGCTGACAAAGATTGTGTCGCCATCACTGAACCCCTTCGTATCAAGGGTGGCATCCCCGGCCTTCATCATCAGGCCCTTCCCCCCGTCGGATATGCTTTCAAGCAGGACTCCAAAGGCAGGCATCTTTGAGCTATCATCTGCTTTTGCAAGTTGGACCTGCGGAAACACACCGCTGGAACCACTGATAAATACCACATCCCCAGCACTCATCGAAGATCCCTGATTGTTTACCACCACATGAACGTCGTCTCGTCCTATTTCTAAGTCGATCCCAGCGTTGTCCAAAAGGTGCAAAAACGTGTGCCCACCCTCATTCTGTGCGTACGCACGGAGCGTGCTTCCCGATGGATTAGAGGGCGTGGAGATATGTTGGACATCAAAGAAATCTTCAAACCGCACATCCGCCTTAAAGTATTGTGCCGTTGACCAGATATTATGTAAGTCTTTGTCCATCATCGGGTTTCCTTTTCGCTAATCAATGTGGCAACGACAACATTCCCACTCGACAACCCCGACAACTCCTGATCGTCTCCAAACCGTACCGGGACACGTTCCGGAGACTTTGCTGGAATTTCCTTCTTGAGTCGCAGCGCATTCGAGTCTACCTTGCTCGCTGTCGAATCGGTTAAGAACAATGAATACTCCGTAGCATTGCTGTCGGTGTTGAACAGGTGTACACAACCTTTGTCATGGTACACGGACGTAGAGGCCGATTCGATGGAGGTGGCCGTTGAGTCAAGAAGGGTAGACGCTACCTTCGTCGGCTGGTTCGCCCTCACATTTCCACGACGAAAGCTAAGTGATTGCATCAGTCCTGAAATAAATCAAGGTCAACAGAGTCCACACGTAGTCCGTCTGATTTCCACGACACATCCCATTGTGCAAACCGGGTGCCATTCGGATATTCCATGTTGAACGCCGACACTTTGTAACCATCGTAGTCAATGGTGATGTTTCCTTGCTTGCTGTCGGCGGTAAAGTCAATGCGATCCGGCAGGCCGAAGGCGTTGTATGCAACCCCGTCATACGCGCTCAGACGGGAGTTTTCGAGATTCTTGAACGTAACCTTGTTATCACCGGATGAATCATCATCAGCCACCTCCCCGACAAGATCAAAGTCCACGAAGATTTTCTGAAGCTCCTCAATAAGCTGGTCCAGCGTCTCGATTCTGTTCAGGTCGAATTGTTCTGACAGTTTGCTCATTCGTCAAGAAGTTGTTGTAATTGACGCTCAATATTGTCAAGCTCTCGATCTGATTTCGCCGGATCTTCTGTCTGTTCCTGTTGTTGTGACCTCTGCTGTGAGGTTTGAAGTTCTGTTCCCAGCACACCCCCAAGGGTGTTGTTGAACATCGCATTCAGTACCCGACGAAACTTTTCTTTTAACATCTCTACGTTATTCGGATCAGAAAAATATTCTTTGCTCCTTGGATCTCCAACCAACGGATCCTCGCCCACGGGAGAAGGTACAGCAAACAGCTTCTCAGGAGATCCTAAACGGTTCCAAAGGGCATCCAACGAATCAATCTTCTCATCCCCTGTAAATAACCTCTGACGCGCTGTCTGTCCTACTATAGGCACAGCATTAACCATGTACTCTAACATCTTTATCGCCTGCTCTTCCGAGTTTCCTTCTGTAGCAGCTTGAGCTATCTCATTTACATCGCTCATGATCGGGCCACCAATAATTTCCGTCATGTTTCTCCCCCACGCAAGCGAGTCAGTCAAACTTCCAATGATGCCGAGTCCTCCAACATGTCCCATGTAAGTAGATATCCCTTCATTGTACAGCTCAGAGTCCCGACCTGCTGCCATTGACCTTGACTGTTGAATAAGCCAGCCTATCGGTAGAAGCGATGCAAACCCGGCAAGCCCTGTAGAAAAGGCAGGTGTGGACTGTATAAATGCTTTGGCAAAACTGCCTTCTGCAGTGGTTTTCTGTCGGTCTTTGATTCGATTTACCACCTGCTCCTTCAGCATTTTGGCCCAGTTAAAGGTGAAGTTTTTGAAGGTCGCCATAAGTTTCCCGGCGGGAGTTACCCATCCAGCTGGTAAATTCAGAGGATCTGCGGAAAAGTTTATCGATTCATTCCATCGGTTCATTACCATATTCCGCTCAAGATCTGTCATGAATCCACGTTCGGCAATCTCAAACACATCAAACTTCTGTTTGCGTATTGCCCCCTGACCACCAATGGTTTGACCATCACGTATACCACGACGACGCATTCGCTCTTTTAAAAACTCCGCTCGTTTCGTCGGATTCTCTCTCGTTGCCCCTCTATCTATCTCCGCTTTAAGCTCACGCATGAGATATTTAAAATTCTCCAATCCCACACCCGCCGCCATGTGTCTGGTAAAAAGCTCTGAAGCTCTGAACGGAGCAAGAGAGAACGAACTCCACTCATTCAGCATATTCCCTTTTTCGGCTATTCCATATTGCTGTCGCTGTAGCTGTCGGGCATCGTACCCTGACTCTCTCCTTACTTGATTAAATCGCTTTCCAGTCCCTTCTATCTCAGGATTCGAAAGAGTTTTCATGATCGCTTTTGGAATAGCAGCTTTCGAATCCGCTGCTACCATTGAACCAGCAAACCACTGGAACAGGTTCGGAATAAATGCTTGCTGCAAATGAATTGCTGCTGCCACCTGACGGGCGGTTCGGGATGTGTTTTCAACAAAGCGGCTCACTGGATCATTCCCGGTCTTATATCCTCTCAGTGCTACGTCCACCTGGTCGGTGATATAATTATGCACTTTTATCCCGTGGCGATCTTTCAAAATGTCCATCAGACCGGGGTTGTCATCCGTGTTCCAGAACCTCTCCATCTTCGGCCCAAGTGAATTCGATTCCGATAACCTCCGAGAGACGCCCCTTGAATACAGCTTCAAAGCTACTTCAGGATCCTTAATAAACATGTTCTTGTCAAAGTCCCGGAAGTTTCGGGCAAAGTCTACGCTCCCAAATTTACTAATATCAGCCGTTTTATCAGCAAGATTCTGCATCACCCGTTCTGCTTTCTGCTGACCCTCAAACTGGGCTATCTGACGCTTCACCAACTCCATCTGGTCAGCTCGAAATTGAAAGTCAGGATGTAGTTGATGAGGCATATAACCTTCCTTAATTCCTTGAAACTTTCTTATTCCCCATTCGCCTGTCTGTGGGTTTCTGTCAGGTTTCTCAATTCCTGAAGCCTCAAGCTCCTGCTCTCTTTTGTTAGTGAACTCACGTATTCTGTTTTTTGTTTTCTCAAATATTTCTGCCCCTTCTGAGGAACCCATTTTCTCTCGTGCCAGACGCTTTCCTTCAGATAGAGCTTTCTCCATTGACTTCTCTGTAGCACGGTCAAGGGAGTCCCACAAGTTATCCATGATCTTTGCGGTGTTCAGTCCGTTTTCCTTTATCGGCTTGAATATCGCTTCCAGCTCGGAATTGAATTTAGTAAATTCCTGTTTCTCAACAGATTGCCTTGCAGTCAACAAATCAGCTATTGCCTCTCCGACTGGACCTACCCTCCGAAGTTGTGTTTCTATCGACGTCAGGACAGAATCCGAAAACTGTCTCCATGTGCTGTCGGCGTTGAATGCACGATTTTCAGGAGGATCAAGCTCGGCAAGCTCTTTAAACTGATCCTTTTCAATAAGACCACCTTCCTGAAAACTTTCGATCTTTGTCCCCCCATCCCTCATCAGCCGTCCGTTGACATTTTGCCGAGATGTCTCAGGGTCCAGCGGTCGTTCGCCCATCGCCTTGCGAAATTCTATATCAGCGGAGTTAGGAATTCCTGAACGCTGCCCCAGGTAACCATCTCGCCCCTCTGCTTTAATCACATCAATGACTTCCGCATACTCCCCTTTGTTCAGATTGTCAAGGCTTTTATCAAAAAGACGCTGCGACATCTCCCTCACTTCTCCATCTGTCAACACGTCTGATTCTTCAACGAGACGCTTAATTTCCTGCTTGAACGTATCTGTGACGTCCTCAAACTTCAGGTGACCCTTCACGCTTTCGGGCAGAGCACCCTCGTTTATTCCCTCTTTGATGATCTCCAAACCGGAGTCATACTGTTTCTTGACCGCCTCAATTTCAGCACGCTGCTGTTTCTCAAGATCAAGGTACTCTTCGGTGTTGAACTTTTCCAGACGTTCTATGATAGGGTCAACTTTGGAGGCTTCAATCTCTCCATTACGCTTCATCTCACGAAGCTTCGCTATTCTGCGGTAGTTGTGCTGTCGCTTGACAGACTCTTCTGCCAACCGTAAGCCCTGTCCCTCTCTTGTCAACCGAAGGGCCACGTCACGGCTTACACCGTTGTTAATTAGATTGAAAAAGGTCTGTGCTTCGGGCCGTGGCATGTTCCCTGCAACACCACGTCGAATGTCGGCCATTTTCTCCATGTTCAGCTTTCCATCTTCAATGATTCCCCGCTCTCTCCACTTTCGAACCAGATCTATATTTCCCCCTTCAATAGCTTTGCCGACAAGAGATTGTGCTGCGGGGTCCTCAATGTCTTTCAAAATTTCGCCATACCTCTCGCTATTCTTCAGTGCTTTCGTCAGTTCAATCTGCTTCCCGTTTCGGACGTTACTCTGCGACAA
>CAZWHR010000083.1:0-5059 GCA_964633675.1 uncultured archaeon
CTATCTGGTCGTATATCTTCTTCACTGCCGCTTTCCTTTCTCCACCCCAGTACTTGAGTTCCAGCTCTCCGGTCCTGTCCGCCAGTCCCAGCACGAAGTAGTACCCTTTTGAGTATTCCTTGGGGGGCTTCCTGTATTTGACTGAGAACTTGGAATTTACCTTATCTCCGTCCTCAAGATCCTCGACGAATTGCTCCTTTGCCATATCCAATTTTTAATACTCGAAGTTCTTAAGTATGTGGGCTTTTCTCAACAAAATCTCTGAAGTTGAATAGAGAGCCTAAAAAACGGATATTCCGCCCTGAGCCGGAGAAGAATGCGATAAAAAACATGTTTTAGATGCTATAAATCTTTATGTAGTTCCAGGATATAGCTATTGTTAGGTGTTACAACCATGGCAGATTTAGGTTCTGACGATGCCGGTTTCTTGGGTAGCCTAGCTTTTTGGCTAGTAATTATTGGTGCATTGAACTGGGGGCTTGTTGGTGCCGCCAACTTCGATGTAGTTAATAGCCTTCTAGGAGGAATCACATGGCTACAGGATACAGTCTATATCCTAGTAGGCCTATCCGGCATCTACATGATTTTCGCTGAATAGAAAAACTGGGAAATCACGCGGGATTTTCCCTTTCTTTTTTTTTATTTTTCAACGCTACACATGGGCCAGAGAAACTATCCCTCGTTCTTCCCCTTGATAAGCTTCCTTCCCTCGATGTCCCAGAACTTGACCTCCTCGCCCTCTGAGATTTCAAGATCTTCAGGAAGCTTCATCTCCAAGGTCTCGTATGTGTCCATATCCATGACCTGCGCCATCTGTCCATCCTTTGACACTATCTGACCGGTCTTCTTCTCGACCTTTGGAGAGAGAAGCATCTTGTCCCCGGGATGAGTGATGTTCCTGACCTTTTCATCGAACACTCCTTCGGCCTGTATCTTGAACTTGGCGTGTCCGTGCTTTCCAGGCGCGCTCTTGTTTGTCTTCCGAACCTTGCAGGGTTCGTCGTCTATCATGATGTAGCTTCCCTTTGTCACGTTCTTTGCTTCTACTTGGTGTGGCATTTTTATCGTACCTCTGTTCTTCAAACTGATTCTTTCCGAGTATTTTTAAATATGTTCCCTCTTTTTGCGGAAGCTGTCTAGTTTGCTTCTGGATCTTTCTAACGGCAGTTTCCCAAAGCCAACTTCTATGAGAAGAGGTACTGCGTTTAAATCCTTCAGCAAGCTAGTTATGATATAGAACCTCTAAGGAAGGGGTGGTTGACCAGGGTAAACAAGTGGCCAACCGCTTGCGTGGTCCGCGGGTTCAAATTTCGTCTCCGACATCCTAACCCGGCAAATCTTAAAAAATCAGCTCTCAGCGTACCGGTCGTAGAGGAAATCATTGACTCCTTGAGCTGGATAAGAATAGAACTTTTCTAGAGAAATCCAAAAAAGAGGGGGTTAGTGAGGAAGACACAGCCCTCCTTTGCCTGCCTCCTTTATTGAAGGGTTGTGCCTTCCTCGTGAGAGGGGTAAATCTTGTTTGAGTTTGAGAGGGGGTTACTAAATCTGTTTGATTGTGAAGCAGGTCTTCTTGCGGCGGTTTTTTTGATTTGTCTGAACTTTTCTGTTTTCCTCAAATCTTCTTTTTCTCTTTCTCCTAGCAGGATTCATTTTCTATCACCTTGCTGGTCTTGAAGGTGTTTTCATTGTTTGATCACCTGTAATCCTAGATCCTCCATGTCTTTCACTTCTGCATCGTCTTCGCTCTCGTCTGTAGGTCCTAGGACGTAAGGGCTGTTCACTCCGGTGATTATGGAGATGACCTGTACCTTTCCTTTCAGGTCATCGTTCAACCTTGCTCCCCAGATTACCTGTGCCTGAGGATCAAGCTTGCCCATCACTGTCTGTCCGATGTCATTGATCTCGTTTAGTGAGAGATCGTTTCCTCCTTCTACATGGACCAGGGCACCACTTGCACCTTCGAAGTCCACATCCAGGAGAGGATTACTGAGTGCTTCTGCTATTGCTTCTTTGCCCTTTTTGTTGGTGTCTGATTCTCCGTATCCTACTACTGCTACTCCTCCACTGTGCATGATTGCTTTGACATCGGCGTAGTCGAGGTTGACCAACGATGGCTCTGAGATTGTCTCTGTAACTCCTTTTATCATGGTGGTTATTAGCTCATCTGCCACACCGAAAGCCTTGTCCAGCGGCATGTCTCCCGCAATATCAATAAGTTTGTCGTTTTCTATTACGATGGCAGTGTCGACATGCTGTCTGAGCAGGTACAGGCCGTCCTCTGCCTTTGATTTTCTTGCGCCTTCTATCTGGAACGGCATAGTCACAGTACCTATAACGATGCAGTCCTCTGACTTTGCGATATCTGCCAGTATAGGTGATACACCGGTTCCTGTTCCGCCTCCCAGTCCTGCGCATAGGAATACCATGTCAGCTTCCTGGAACAGGGACCTCAGTTCCGCCCTGTTTTCTTCAGCTGCTTTCGCACCTTTCTCTGGATGGCCTCCTGCGCCAAGTCCTCTTGTCAGATCTTGCCCTATAAGGATTTTCCTGTTGGCTCTTGAGACCTTCAGGTGCTGCTTGTCTGTATTTACAGCTATCGTCTCTGCGCCAGATATATCCTTCTTCTTCATCCGGGTGATCATGTTGTTTCCTGCTCCTCCGACTCCAACCACCAGGATCTTGGCGTCTTTGACGTCTGCGAACTGGTCCTCTTCATTTTGAGTTGTTTGGTTTTGTGGTGTTTCTTGCTCCGCCGCGTCTTCGATTACAGATTCCATTTTTGAGTCCTCCTTTGGATTTTGGTAGTATGGTTGTGTGCCAGTATCGAAACCTTTTTAAACGAGCGCTGTCAACACTCCTATAGCCCGTTCGGTTAGAAAGTAAAATCTAGCCGAATTAAATTCGAGATACTTACGACTGATTCAGAATCATTAGCCCAAAATTGCCCAATTCAGTCCAACAATACTTTTGATTCGAAAGCGCCCAACTTTCGATCAAATCACTGATTTTGGATCGAGTTGACCTTTTAGCTTGACGCCCAAATCAAGCAAAGGCCGAATTGAAATGACGTATCAGTTGACGCCAATATTACTATATTCTTACTTGTTGCGCCTTGTTTATAAATCTTTCCATACTCGTATCTATGCAGTTCTAATTCTCCTTCTCATCCCAGTACATATTGAGACCTACTATAATCACAAGAGTGGTCAGACCAAGGAACACCATTGCGGCGTAGATCGTCCATCCGGGATATTGGTCCTTTATCCGCTGAACCTGGCTGTCTTCTTCAGCAGTACTGTTGTCCTGTATCTCGGATTCCTCATGTTCTTCATGGTCTGCATGCGCCATAGCTACTGAACCCAGCACCAACACCACCAGGCTCACTGCCAGTATTTTGCTCTTCATCTAACCACCTCATACATCAAGTATAACCTGAAGCATATATCCGTCTTTCGTCTCTTCAATCTTCATGTCGCTGTAGGTAACTGCCTTCACATCCTGCGCCTTTATGTTTTCAAGATTTTCTCCCCTTATTTCAGCCTTCAAGGTGTAGCTCTTTTCATCACTTCCCTCTATTTTGACATCGAACTCCTTGAATATCATCTGCTCCGTGTCGCATAGATAGATCAGATGCTCCACCCAGTCGTAGAGCAGCGCCTCAAGGCCTTCAGACTCTATGTTGAACTCCAGCGCCTCGTCCGCTTTAAAGTCCTCCAGAGATTTCATGACCTGGAAAGTAGCCTTCCCAGCATTTTCAAATGCTTCCTCCAGATTCTTTCCAACGGCTCTGAAACCCACTTCCGAAGTATGCTCTATTATTTCAAATCCATCATATTTCTCCTCTTTCATGTACAATGGTTGAGACCAAGGTCTTTTTTAGTCTTTAGTCGACTCTTGAAGGACTCTCTTTTGGTGCCGGGGGCCTTTTGGACTTTACCTATGCTTAACCTACCACCCCCTAAAACACCTCCTTTAAAAATGTTCGACCGGAGTTAAGGAGTAGCATGACCTCATCCCGTTCCGCAGAAAATTACGATAAAGAGTCTTTTGACCCTGAAGACATATTTGAAGGTCTGAGAATAACCTCTGGAAGAGATACAGGTATAGCGGACAGAGATACTTATAGGGAAACTTCGGTTGATCCTAATAGTAATGAAGGAGGTATTTATGGGCAGGAACCACAGTTTGTACATAGAGAAGAGGGTGGGGAGGACATAGAAAAGGTAAGAAACTACCTTGAGGATCAGGACTTTGATAAGTTTGCCGATCTGTACGAGGAAACGCTTGAATCGGCCTTAGAGGGTGCTGAGAGGGATTTGGATGGATCTGAACTAGAGGACTATAAATACCTCGCTGTAGACGAGGAAGAAGACATAGCGATAGAGTACGATATTGAGGAAGAGGAGGGTAAGGGATACAACATAACGGTCAAGATCCACGACATGCCGGAAGGCCTCTTCGGATTTACAAATCTTGATGGAAGCGTACATGTTAGCGACAATCTATATAAGTTTGAGAAGGAGTCGACAATAGCGCATGAAATAACCCACCACCTCAACCCTGCTGATGACGAGTACACTGTAAGGCACAAAAACGGTGACGTGGATCCGGAACATCTACCTTCCACCAGAAAGACAAGACACCGGGGTGGAGTACCTAATGCTCCTAATGTCCAGCAGGGACTGAAGAAAAACTACCCTTTATCCACTGTTAACACTCCCTATGGAGAGAAAAGAAAGGTAGCGTAAATTTATTCTTCCTTCTTCTCAATACCTAGAAACTCCAGAAGTGTCTGCTCTTTTTCCTTCCATTTCCCAACTTTGTCTCTTACAATATTCCACGTCTTTTTCTGATGGCTGAACGGCTTCTGATTTAGTGCCTCTTCTATATCTCTCTGCGTGGCTGTCTCTTCCATAGCCCTGTATGCAAGCATCCCTGCAGTCACATCCAGATTTTCTTTTCCTGCCTCCAGCATCTCGTGTTCCTCTAGCTCTATCTTGTTCTCGTATATAAGCTCTTTGCATACTAGGTGCAGCAGCTCAAGAAGACTTGCATC
>CAZWHR010000084.1:0-4963 GCA_964633675.1 uncultured archaeon
TACTCGCTGAAGTACTCGAGCAGGTTGGCGATACGTTCGGAATCGATCGCCTCGAGGGAGTCAAGCACCATGATCGGGACCACTTCGTGGACGTTGTGGACGAGGTACCCTGCCAGCGCGAAGACCAGGCCGGTGACCTCCCGTTCGCTCTCGCTAAGGTGATCGACGGTGTCCTCGTAGACGGTCCCAGCCGCATCCGATCGGACGATCTGGAGGTCGAATGTCGTCGTATCGCCGGTTGACTTTCGTTCGATCCAGATGCGTTCGACGTTCTCGTAGTCGAGGATATCGAGAATTTCCGCCATATGATCGTTGAAACCCTCGACGGCGTTGCGTTCGACTTCGTCAATCCGTCCCCGCAGTTCCTGAAGACGTTCGGCGGCGGCCTCCCGGTCAGCTTCTAGTGTGTCGCGTTCTTGCAATCGGGACTCGATCCGGTTGATTTCCCGTTCGACGTCTCCAAGTTCACTCTCGCGTTGCTCGAGTGTGAACTCCAGTTCGTTGACCTCGCTATTCAGTTCGAGCAACTCGCTTTGCTCTTGGGCTTGGAGCGTCTCAACGCGTGTCTCAAGTTCCTCGATCAGATCACCATGTTCCTCCCGCTCACCTTCGAGTTCCCCGATCCGATCACGGCGCTCCGCCAGTTCGTCTTCTGTTCGCTCGATCCGACGCTCGAGCTGCTGGCGCTGTTCGAGTTGTTGTTCGTGCTCACGTCGCTCGCTGGTCAGTTCGTCTATCTCGGCGCGAATCTCCGAGCGCTCCGCGAGCATATCCTGTCTTACGTCGTCGAGCCGATCGACGGTTGACTCGATTTCGCTGCGCTCGATTTCGGAGCCGCAGGTCCAGCAGACTGTCTCCTGCTCGGACTCCGGTAGGAGGTTGGCCGCCGTATCGCCGCCCTGGGTGTCGAGCGTTCGACGGATTTCATCGGCACCACCCTCGAGGAGCTTTTTGTTGAACTCGACAACCGACTGGAGTTCATTGATCGCGCGATCGAGGCGTTCCCGGCGGTTTCTGAGCCCCTCGATCCGATTACCGATGTCGCCTCGATCCTCTTGGGCCGGAAGGTCCGCAAGCTCTTCACGCAAGTCCTCGAGTTCGGCTTCCAGGGACTCGACGCTCTCTCGCTCCGTCTCGAGTTGTTGGCGTGTTCGGTTGAACGACGATCTCGCGTCCTCGAGATCCGCCATTGCCTCGTCGAGTTCCTCGCGCTCTTCGGCCTCGGCTTCGATAGAGGCGTCGGCCGTGGTCAGTTCCTCGCGTTTCGCCTCGAGTTCGGATTCGAGAGACTCGATGGTGTCCTCGAGTTCGTGACGGCGCTCCTCCAGCCCCGGGAGTCTCTCGGCCAGGTCATCGAGTTCGGCCAGTTCGTCGTCGATTCGGTCGCGGTCCCGCTGGGTCTGGCGGATCTCCTCCTGGATTGCCTCCGTGTCGACGGGTCGCATGAGAATCTCCCGAAGGTCATCACCTCTCCCGACCGCGCGCCGCGCCTCGTTGGATTCGAGCAGAAACGCGAAGAGGTCGGCCAGTTTGACGTCCTCGGGGTCCTCCAGATAGGGTGAGCCACCAGTCGAAACGGTACCGTTCTGCCGTGAGAAGGTGCGCTTATAGGTCGAGTCACCGAGTTCGAGTTCGACGGAGCCGGCATCGGCATCGGTCTTGAGCGTTGCGTGGTCGCTGCCCAGGGCTGCCATGACCGCCCGCAGGAGCGACGTCCGGTTGGTGGCATTCCGGCCGGCCAGGACGGTGACCCCGGGTTCAAACGTCACGTCCGTCTCATCGATTCCCCCCACGTTCTCTACATGGACCGTCCTGGCGAGTCCCGACGCCTGTGACATGGTTGTAACTTGCTACGCGTATTCATAAAACTGCTCGATTCGGAACTATCCGATACCCAAGAACTTGCCGAGCGAATGCTCGCCAAACCTCATCGAAGTAGACTGGAGTTCGATCGGCACGAGGACGGAGAATTCGCTCTCAACCGTCTCTACCCTGACAGCGACAGCCGCCCTCCTCCAGTAACTCCTCGAAGTCGTAGCGCTCGCCGCATTCGTTACAAACGATGTCGAGTGAGAGAAGGACGCTGACGTCTCCCACATCCAGCGCGCCAGCTTCCACCAACCGCTCTATGTCGTTGATGGCCACGGACTCCATGCGGCCGCGGAGCTTTCGTAGCGTTTCCCGAGACTTTTCGAGTCTCGTTTCATCACTGTCGACCGGGAGCGAGACGTTCTGACGGTCGGTAAGAAACGTATGGATGGCCTGGTGAGACACGAAGTCTGATTCTAACTCCGAGAGCTCTACGCCCTCCCGCTCGAGTCTGGACCGCGTCTCTGTCCGCTGGCCCGCGGAGACGTCGTCGTCCGTGAGAAGCCGATAGATGTTGGACACCTCTCCATCGAGCAGGTCAACCTCCGACTCCGCAAGCGCGGTCTCGAGGACTCGCTCGTTGAAGTACCGAGCGAGTTCCCGAAGACTGTGTCGCTCCACTCCCTCGCCGGTCCACCGTCTGGCCAGTTCCTCGGTGAGTCCCTCCAGGTCGTACTTCTCGACAACGCGCTCGACCTTGGTCCGGCGGCGATTCGATTTAGATCTCGCGTCAGCCATCGGCGTAACTTTGAGGGGCATGTGGAAAACGACACCGGTTGCTCGACTCCTCTGGGCCGCAGACGACGGATACGGCTAAGGGGAGGCCCTCGACCTCTAAATTATGGACATCAGGGACCGCCATCCGGGATGCCTGCCGCAGGACAGGATAATTGACGTTCGGGCCCGACCTGGGAACGCCTTTGCCTTGGGCCGGGGTTCTCAGCGACTCGCCGAAGGGGGTTGACAGTGACTACCGCCCACTCGGGAACAAGGCTAAAGCGGTTGCCGGCACTCTACCCTGCATGGATTTGACGACCTGCATCAAACGCGACCGGGCCACCCGAGAATTCACCGATGAACAGGTAGCGGAGGGGGACATCCGGGCCGTCATCGACGCAGCACGACGGTCCGGCAGCGGGAAGAACCGGCAGCCGTGGTCGTTCGTGGTCGTGCAGGACCCGGAACGACGGGCCGACCTGGCGGCCCTCGGTAAATATGCGACGCCGCTTCGCGAAGCTCCTGTCGCCATCGTTCTTCTTATGGACGTCCGCGACGAGGAAGTCGACCTCAACTACGACGTCTTCGACTGTGGGCGGGCCTTTCAGAACCTCAAACTCGCGTCAAGGGATCGCGGCCTGGGCTCGGTCCCACAGGGAATCCACCGTGAGAAGGCGGCGACTCTTCTCGAGGTGCCAGAGTCCAAGACGGTTCTGATAGCGCTGGCACTCGGCCATCCAGCGGACGGCGATGATACGATCGAAGGCGAGGATAAGTCCGCGGTGCTTGAAGATATGGGCCGTGGGTCCCTCGACGAACTCCTCCACTGGGAAACCCACGCGTGAGTGGCCCGTCACCCTCAGATCTCTTCATGGCCGGATAGCCCGCCGCCCCTGGTGTTGCTGACCGAACCGAACCGTCTATTGATCCGGCTGGTTCATATGCTACCATGATCGCCCTCGATTCGGGGAGGTGTCCGGCGTGACGATGGTGGCAGTCATAAGCGACACGCACTTGCCCGCAGCGGGGCCAGACTTGCCGCCCGACGCCGTCGATTTGATCGAGTCGGCGTCTCACGTCCTCCACGCGGGCGACGTCATCAATCCCGCGTCCCTTTTCGAACTCCGCGTTCTCGCAGGCGGCTCGATGACGATCGTCGAGGGCAATCGCGACCACGCCCTGGACCTGCCGGACATCGCGACCTACGAAACCGAGGACGTCCGCCTCGTTCTGACCCACGGCCACACCTTCTCGGGGGGCGTCCGGTACCGGGACCAGCTCGCCCGTCTGGGCGATGAATACGATGCGGACGTCGCCATCGGTGGCCATACCCATGAAGTTCTCGATGACTGCGTGGAGGGCGTTCGCGTTCTGAACCCGGGCAGTGTCACGGGTGCGGCGCCGGCGATGGAGCAGACCATGCAGACACTCGAGTTTTGCGAGAACGAGGTCAGGGTCACGACACACCACTTCTGACGCCGTGGACGCGGGTTGCACGACGCCTCTCTCGATGCACTGGAACAGCCGAGTGCCATACTCGTGGTACTATGGGTCCGTGGTGCCGTCGGCTCACCACCGCCACGCAAAAAAGATAAGAAATTTGTGAATTATATACAAGAATAATTTATACATCATGAATTGCCTGCCGACGCTCCTCAATAACCTCAAAAACAGGTAGTATAGCGGGCATATGACGACATCTTAAATGTTATTCGTATTGTAAAATCCGAACTAAATCCAGTATTTATGTATATATAGCTATAGAAATTGGAAAAACACAGATATAACAAGGTTTATATTTGATATTTTTGCATTAAAGACCGAAATATATAACGTATAGCAAGATATACTAAGCCAAATAATCCTAAGAAATACACGTATTACATGTATTTGACTATTACTGGCATTGCCTCCGCTTACTGGTCGCCCCCACTGGGCGGAGAAAACGGTTCGGGCAACCCTCGCTTATATACCGCATCGGCCCGATTCGGGCCTATGCGAGTCGACGGAGAAACCGCTTTCATCACCGGTGCCGGGGCCGGACTTGGCGAAGCCGCAGCTGAACTGTTCGCCGCCGAAGGTGCACACGTTATCGCGACCGACGTGGACGGGGATGCTGCCGAGGAAACTGCCGCGGACATACGTTCGTCTGGCGGAAACGCGACGGCCGAACAGCTTGATGTGCGGGACGCCGACGCAGTCAGCGTGACGGTGGATGCAGCGGCCGAGACCCACGGCCTCGACGTTATCCTCAATAACGCTGGAGTCGGCCACGAGCGCGGTGCGACCGAGACGCTCGACGACGAGACACTCGAGCGGGTCTTCGAGATCAACGTCAAGGGGGTTTGGAACGGCTGTCGGGCCGCGATCCCTCACT
>CAZWHR010000085.1:0-4895 GCA_964633675.1 uncultured archaeon
ACTATCTTCTGGTCAGCGATCTACAGTCAGAGAAGACTATGGAAGGTATAGCGGAGAGGTTTAAAAAGGTGAATTCGACTATAAGCGCCTTGAAGACAGAGATGTCGGAGGAATACACTGTGAAGGTGGATGGAGCGGATTCTACTGTGCCAGGTGCGGAGAACCGCTACATTATAAGGGTTAAATCTTCAGTGTCTGAAGGAAGCATCCCTGAGCCCAAAGTTACGATAAACGGGAAAAGCGTAAGTATAGAGAAACAGGCGGACAACATCTGGAGCTTCAACTGGGAGTTCTCAACAGAGGGAAGCCACCGCATTGAGGCCAAGATAGATGTAAACGATGAGTTCAGCAAAAACAACAGGTACTACAAGAGCGTTAGAGTTACGGAAAAACCCAAGATACTCGTAGTGGGAGAGAAAGGACCTCTGGAAGAGAAGCTCGGAGAGTTCTACAAGATAGACAGGAAAGGAAGCATTCCTGGAAATCTTGAGGACTACTATGCTATAGTTCTGAAGAAAGAAGTGTCCCGGGATCTAAAGACCTACACATCGAGAGGAAACGGCGTTGTGTTCACCGGAGACCTGGAAAAAGATCTGATTGATGTGATGCCTGTCAGAACGATACCAGAGGGGAAGCAGAAGGAAGGGGCGAAGATTGTGCTGGCTATAGATATGTCCACCTCTACCCGGGAAAGCGGCGGCATAAAACAATCACAGAAGGTTGCATATAGTCTTATAGAGGCTCTACCTTTTAATAACAAGCTTGGAGCTGTAGCCTACACCAGAGAAGCATATATGGTAGCAAAACCTCGTCCTTTGGCCTACAATAGAGAAAATCTCAAGAATCGGATATCTCGGCTGTCTCCAGGAGGGCCTTCCTTCCACCATAACGGTATCAGAGGTGCAAAGGAGCTGCTCAACGGTACAGGAAACATCATACTGATATCTGACGGAAAGATAGGAGCTCTGGGCCGGGATAAGAACGTGGAATTTAAGGCCAGACAGGCAGGAGGAAATCTGGATGTCAGGCTCATAACTGTAGGAGTAGGGGAGAACGTGAACAGAGGTCTCCTCCAGGAACTGGCTAGGCGGGGAAGGGGTAAATACATGGATGCAGGTAATTCCGGAAATCTCAAGTTTGTCTTCGGGGCTGGAGGAGCTGAAGGGAAGACAGAGGGTCTTGTCGCTGTGGACGAATATCATCCAATTACAAGAGGGCTGGATATGGATTCGCAGGTAGTATTCTTTGATTCGGTGGAGCCTAGGAAGGGCGCGGATCTCCTGGCTACGACCACCACAGGGAAGCCGTTTCTCACCACCTGGAACTACGGTCTTGGAAGGGTTGCCGCCTTCTCGGCAGGAGGAAAGAACTTGCAGAGAGTCCTGGACAGCGACCCACGGGTTGTGACCCGTACAGTTAGCTGGGCTGTGGGAAGCCCACAGAGGAAGAGGGATAAGTGGATAAGAGTTGAATCAGGCAGGAGGAACGAAAAGGTGGAGCTACAGGCATCCTACAGCATCTCCGGCCTCAAGAGATCGGGGAAAAACCTTTATTCGGCAGAGATAAGACCTGAAGGTCTTGGATTCCATCAATTCCAGAACCAGATATACAGCTACAACTATCACCCTGAGATAGAGAGAGTCGGATACGGCGACCTGGAAGAATTTGTCCGGTCCACAGGAGGGAAAGTTTATTCAAGTTCAGATATCCAAGAAATAGTGGAGGATACGAAGAAGTTCAGCGAGAAGAACGTCAAAACCCGTAAATCGCTTTCATCTTATCTCCTGCTGGCAGCACTGGTAGTGTTCCTTGTGGAAATAGGTTACAGGAAGAGAAACGGGATGAAATAGTGATAAATATGGCAGATACCACAACCTACCTGAAGAGACGGCTCAACCCTTTCCTTTTAGGATCGATAGTAATAGTCCTGGCTATACTTGCCGGGCTGTCAGTATTATACCAGGAAGAGCTTAGTACAGTACTTTCAGAAAAGGAAAATCTAAAAGAAGAGCTTAAAGAGAAAGAGAGGACTATTAAATCACTAGAAAGAACCAGAAAAAACCTGAGTTCAGAGCTAAGTATTAAGAGCCAGGATCTGAACCAGTCGATAGAGAAGATACAGTCTCTAAATAGTAAATTAGAGCAAAAAAAGACCACAATACAGGAACAGGAAAAAACAATCTCAGAAAAGGAAGATACAATAAGAAACCTTCAGATAGACCTAACAAGCATTAAATCCAAGAAGAAAGAACTAGAATCTGATATGGAAGACATATGTGGGAGCTTGACTTCAAACACGACAGAAACTGCAAAGAATAGGTGCAAGGAGTATGGGTACTTCAATTAGCAAGCTTTTTGATAGGCTAAAGAAGGAATTTGTGAAGGTAAACATACTGCAGGCTGGACTGGACTCCATAGTATTTTTCCTAGCAACAAATCTGGCGCTGTTCTTCTTCTCTATAAGTCTTATAGGAGGAATCCCCAACCTAGCCTCGGTAGGTGTAATTACCATTATACTGTTCTCCATCAATCTGTACTACAGAAGCCAGAACTACAACCTTACGATCTACGAAAGGAAGAACCCTGAACTGAGAGAGATACTTAGGACGGGTAAAGACTACGAAGGACATAAAGACATAGTCTCGAAATCCCTGTTCCGTGATCTTCTAGAAAGAGCTAAAAAAGTCACTTCGGACTCCATAATACCTACAAGACAGATAATAAAGAAGATAGTTATTGCTGGAGCTTTAAGTTTCCTTGTGGTATTTTCAGGGCTATCAAACTACCAGATCGAATCTACAGAGTTCTCTATAGTGCCAGAAGGAACTATACCTAATATAGTTGGGGAGGGAGAGGAGGAAGAAGGATTCAAACTCCGTAACGCCAGCGAGATATACAGCGAGAGAGCAGATATAGATACAGAGGACATGCAGGTAGATATAAACATAGAGGGTTCGGGAAAAGAGACGGATCAGGATACAGATCCAGGGAGAAGAGAGCCTGAAGAAGTCGTTCTGGACTTCACAGGTTCAAGTCTCTCCGAGGACTACCAGCTGGCAAAAAAATACAGCTTAGCTATAAAGGAAAAAAACAACTGAAAGGTTTAAAATACTGGATAAAAGAGTGATGTAACATGGCAAAGGACAAAAGGAAATACAAGAAAGCAGGCAAGAAGCTAGAAGAGGTACTGGAAGAAGTCAGCAAAGTAATAGTCGGCCAGAAGGAAGTACTTAAGAAGCTTCTTATAGCTATCCTATGTGACGGAAACGTACTTATGGAGGCTCCACCAGGCCTTGGGAAGACAAAGATGGTTCACACACTTTCAGAGGTTCTAGGACTTGATTTCTCAAGGATACAGAACACCCCCGACCTGATGCCTTCAGATATAACAGGTACACATATTATAAACGAGAACGATGGGGAAAACCAGTTTGTGTTCCAGAAAGGACCAATATTCGCAAACATGATACTGGCGGACGAGATCAATAGAGCAACACCAAAGACACAGAGCGCTCTACTTGAGGCCATGCAGGAGAAACAGGTAACTGCTGGCAACAAGACCTACGACCTGGACAAGCCGTTCTTCCTTATGGCCACACAAAATCCTCTGGAGCATGAAGGAACATTTCCACTTCCCGAGGCACAAAGAGACAGGTTCATGATGAAGATTTTCGTTGACTACCCTGAGAAACACGAGGAGTCGGAGATAGTAGACAGGTTTACGTCAGAGCTGGATTACTCTCCAGAGCTAACTAATATTATATCAAAGCCATCTCTCCTAACCCTACAGGAGTTCACAAGGAAGGTGCCCATAGCAGAAGATATAAAGAATCGGGCAATAGAGATCGTCAACCTCACAAGGAAGAGGGACGACCTGGAGTTCGGAGCTTCACCCCGAGGATCACTATCTCTTGTACTGGCAGGTAAGGCAAGAGCACTGATGAACGGAAGGAGCTATGTATCCTCTGAAGACCTAGATGCAATGGCAAAACCCGTCTTGAGGCATAGAATAGGTATATCTTTCGATGCAGAAAGGGAGGGTAAAACAGAGGACGATGCCATAGAGGATATAATTGACTCGGTCTGAAAACTCGCAAGCTCCAAGAAGGAGCAAACTGGAGGCGTTTCCTGGTTGACAATAGAAATCAACTTCTTAAAGGATCTGGATAGGTTTAATCTAGCTCTAAAGAAGAATTCGATAGAGATAGAGCAGGGAGACAGCAAGAGCGACAGGATAGGTCAGGGGATGATTTTTGAAGACCATAAAAAATACATACCTGGTGATGATATACGGAAGATAGACTGGAACGTATATGCACGGACCAAAGAATACTTCATAAAGAGGTTTGAAGAAGAGAAAGGCATCACTCTCCATATAATGGTCGACAGATCCAGCTCAATGGACTACGGGGAGAACAACAAGTTCGAATATGCTGCAAAGCTAGGGCTGGCTCTGGCATACATGGCCACGAAAACAAGCAACAGGTTCAGATACTCTGTATTTTCAGAGACCATAACCGATATAAGCTCCGCAAGGTCGAACGCCAACCTTGCATCAATGATAGACGTCCTTAACAGCCTCAGGAAGACTCCCGAAAGCCTTATAAGACGGTGTCTATCGGAATATAATAAAAGAATAACAGATAAGTCAGCTGTTATAATTCTTTCTGATTTTCTCATGGATATAGAGGAGATAGACAACGGGTTGGCAGCCCTATCAGCAGAAGACATATTATTAGTGAATGTGCTTGATTCTACAGAGATTGACCCTGATTTCAGAGGAGACTACATACTGAAAGATTCAGAATCAGACTCAACACTGCGAACCTTCCTATCGAGTTGGACAAAAGACAACTATGTGAACGAGCTAGAGGAACATACTTCTAATATAGAGA
>CAZWHR010000086.1:0-4884 GCA_964633675.1 uncultured archaeon
TGGACAAAAGACAACTATGTGAACGAGCTAGAGGAACATACTTCTAATATAGAGATAGCGGCACATGAGCACGATGCAAAGTACATGAAAGTCTCAACTGCAGATCCTTTCTTTGACACCTTTCTAAAACTATGGGATCTTCTAAATCGTTGAAACTCGTCACAGGAATGTCATAAAATACATCGGAGCCGCACCAAGTATAAAGAGGGATATATGTGCTAGAGACTGGAACAGGTTTCCTCTGTCCTTCACCTGAGGTATCAGATCAGAGCCAGCGATGTATATGAACCCTCCAGCAGCCATTGGAAGCAAGAACTGATTCATGCTCTCAGTATTGAGGCTGAGGAACAGGACAAGACCCGCACCCATGAAAGATGTAAGGGCAGAGAGAAAGTTGTAGAAAACAGCGCGTAGACGGCTGAATCCTCCATGCACAAGAACTCCGAAGTCCCCTATCTCCTGTGGGAACTCATGTAGGAATACTGCAAAGGTCGTGGCCAGACCTACAGGTATTGAAGCCAGATATGAGGCTGCTATCACCACCCCATCGATGAAGTTGTGGACCGAATCTCCTATGATTATCATGTAGGCTTCAGGATCCACGCATTCCTCGCATTCATCACCGTAGTGGTGGCTGTGGTGCCAGTGGATAAAGCTCTCTACTATAAAGGAAATCACAAGCCCCAATATAAGGTATAGACCTGTAAAATGAGTTATACCAAAATTCTTGGCAGTGTGCGGTATTAGATGTATGAATGCGTCTCCGAACATGGCTCCAGCGGCAAAGCTTACCAGATAGAAGACGGACCGTTTAAGGAATCTCTCAGTTAGAGCCAGTGCAACTACTCCTACAAGAGCGATAAGGCTTATTATAGAGACCGAGCCGAAGACATACAGATAAGTTGACATGTGCCTCTATTTCTCGTCTAGGTTTTTTATACTCTTACAGATTCAATCAATATATGGCCGGAGAAGAATATCATAATCTAGAAGAGATCTTTGAGCTGGAGAATATTGCAGTGGTAGGATGTTCAAGAGATTCTGATAAAGCCGCCCACCGAATACCTAGATACCTACAGGAAAAAGGATACAATATCTTGCCGGTAAATCCTTTCGCAGAGAGCATATTAGGAAGGAACTGCTACAACCGCCTTCTAGATGTAGAGGAAAAAGTAGACATTGTGGACGTATTCCGCCCTAGCAAGGAAGCTCCAGAGATAGTTGAAGAAGCCATAGAAAGGGGAGATGTAAAGGTTGTCTGGATGCAGCTAGGTATATCGAACCAGGAAGCGTCTGAAAAAGCAGAGAAGGCAGGTATAACTGTTGTACAGGATAAATGTATGAAGGTAGAACACAGCAGGATGAAAAGATAGACTATAGGGAAAATCTAGGTCAGACATGAGTCTAGCTCCCTTGCTCTGGACTTGGGAATCTGCGTCTCCAGGCCTTTCCCTGTCTTCAGGCCACAGCCAATAACCGAGCCTCTAAACTTCAGAGCGACATAGCCCTTATCAACTTTTTCAAATCCTTCAAGAACCTCTCTTTCAAAGACCAGGTGATGAAGTTGTTTCCGGTCCAGTTCAGCTATGTTCTTATCTATCTGGCTTTCCAGAATCTGTAACATATATGTTGTGGGCTTGAGACCCCGGTTAGTCTTACGGACAGCTCTCATACCGGCCGCCATGAACTCCTCCTGTAGTTCAACCTTTCTAGAAACTATCCATAGGCTATCGCTTCTCTCATGGATCTTAAAATCTTCCCAGAAGCTTTTTTCTATACCGAACTGTCTCTCAAAGTAGCTCTCAAACCTTTTTCTGGAGCTTGGCAACGAAGACACCTCCGGAGTCCAGCTGGTGAGGGTAGACCCGCACACAGTTCTCAAGTTTATCGTCGAAGTCCTCCCCCTTCCATGAAGTTATACCAGGGGAATGGGGAAAGTCGAAGCCAGGATCCAGAAGTTCCGCTCTATCTAGGAATTTAGATACCACAGCCTCGTTCTCCTCAGGGGCAAAAGTACAGGTAGAGTATACTACCGTCCCTCCCTCTCTGCATAAACTGAGCGCCTTGGCAAGAAGCTGTTCCTGAAGGTCTGAAACACTCTCTATCTTCCCCTGGTCTGCACCATCTCTCAGCTCAGGGCTCTCCCTTAGGTTTCCCTCAGCAGAACACGGAGCATCTACCAGCACCCTGTCGAACTTCCTGTCCTCCTTTATCTGTCTACCATCGCTCTTGACGACCTCCACATTCATGCATCCGGTCCTGTAGACGTTGGACAGGAGGGCTCTTATCCTTCCCTCCCTTACATCGTTTGCTATTATTTCTCCTCTGTTGTCCATCATTGCAGCCATCTGGGTTGTCTTGCTTCCAGGAGCGGCGCACATGTCCAGTACTGAGTCTCCAGGTTCAGGTTCCAGCGCCAGAGGAGGTATCCCTGACACCGACTCCTGGGAGTAGATCTTGCCCAGCCAGTGGGGAAACGTCTTTCCAGGGCGCGAATCCAGCTTCAAGAAGTTCTCGTTCCAGTCCCTTTGCTCAAAACCCACTTCTTCTCTCCTAAGGAGTTCTTTGACCTCTTCTACAGAGGATTTTAGAGTGTTGACCCGTGCATCAAACGGCTGCGGCTCATCAACCACCTTCTTAAATTCCTGGAAGTCAGGAATTATACCAGCGTACTGTTCCATAGAATCAGATTCTTAAGGTAGTCTTTTAAAGATTTTTCTCTCTATACCAAAGATATATACCTACAAGCAGCAAGGCAGCTATGGCAAAAGGCCACCATATAACTGCATCTTCTCTGTCGGCTCTCTTGTCGGGCTCTTTCTCTGTAGCGTTCTTACCAGTTTCATTTTTAACTTCCACACATTCGTTGTTTCTGCATACTTCTTTCTCGCCACATTCCTTGTCCCTATATCCCTCCCTTCCTTGACAGCACTCAAATGGGCATGATGACAGAGATGCTTTCTCAGCAATCTGCTTCTGCTTCAACGCAATAGCCAGGTATGAAAAGCTATTAGAAACTGCCTTAAACTCGAAGCGCCTGTCAGTCTCTCGTAACTGGGAGCTATTCAGACGCTTCCATCCTCCCTCGTACCTGTATAGGTTAGCAGCATCTATTGAAATAGACTTCCGGTTCAGCCAATCCTTGACGACGTTATATATAATCTCGATTCTGTCGGGCTTACATATATCTAGGCCGGTAGCTTCTACCTTCAGATATCTGTAAATTATGCCCGGAGGCTGCTCACCACCAGTAACCTTCAGAACCTCAGATTGATTAGCTCTTTTAAGAGATATCTCAATACGGTCCGCAGGACTACCACAACTGAAATTAATGGAGCTTGTACCCAGCTCGTCCTTTTTCTCAACCTCTACACTGTTCTCCTTACCTGCATTGATGTCGATAAACACATATGTCTCGGAAACACTTTCATCATCCTCACTTACTCCTGAACCTCCAGATGACACGACCTCGAAGGATTCAGTGTCAGATGCGCTGTTGCCTGAATTATCCGAAGCAGTTAACTTAACCGTATAATCTCCTGCTTCCTCCGTTTCTTCAAACTCCTTACCACAACTTGCAGAAATAGAATCTCCGTCAGGGTCTTTAACCTTCAAATTCTTGCTTGAGATACCGCTACCCGAATCACTCACAGAGCATGATATCTTAACACTTCCCCCTGAATTTATAGAACTCTGGGACACAGACACAGAGACTTTAGGAGGCGTGGTATCCGGAGTGGTTTTGGGAGGTAGAGGATCATAAACTCCAAACTGGTACACGTTAGCATCGCCTGCTCCTACATACATGAAACCATTTGAAATAGCAGGATTCGACCAGCTATAGGTGCTTCCATAGTCGTGCTCGCCAATCTTTTCAGAAACATTGGAGGCGTTCAACTGCAAAATACGTCCTTTACCATCGTCAAAGAAGACGGAGCCATTAGCAACTGAAGGGCTGGAGTCCACAAAGCTGCTGCTGCCAGTATCAAACTTTGCCAATCTATCGCTGATATTAGAAGCGTTCAACTGAAGAAGAACATCCCCATCACTACCCGGCATATAAACACTGCCGTTCCACACAGCCGGAGAACCCCAAAGATACGTGGCACCAGAAACGCTATAGGTAGCAAGCTTATCAGATATGTTTGATGCATTCAACTGGTACAGATCCCCATTATAATCACCGATATACACATATTTACTGGTAACCGCAGAAGGCGTGTCAAATTGATTGCCAGTGCTGAAGCTAGCAACCTCCTTATTTACATTTGAGGCGTTCAACTGATGCACATCACCAGCACTATCACCGACATATACATAACCATTCCCTACTGCAGGAGAAGAATCAATCCACCCACCAGTATCAAACTCAGAGAGTTTATCGCTGACATTGGAAGCATTCAGCTGGTAAATCTTGTTATCACCACTTCCGATATATACATAGCCATTGGCTACAGAAGTTCCTCTCCATATTGAATCTCCTGTAACAAACTCAGCAAGCTTCTGGGAGACGTTAGACGCATTCAACTGATACACGCTGTTATCCTTACTACTTATATAGACATTATCGCCTGCAACTGCAGGAGTTGCTACAATATCATCTCCAACAGAGAACTCAGCAACCTTCTCAGACACATTCGAAGAATTCAACTGATACAGATTGTTATCCTCACTACCTACATAAACATAATCTCCAGCAACTGCAGGGCCGCTCTTAACAGCTCCACCTGTACTAAAGCTGCTCCTATTAGCATTACTGATATTGGAAGGAGCATTTGCACTGGTAAAACTAGAGTGGTTAAGATAACGGCCAAGCATCCTCCACTCATCCCGTCCGGACTGAGAGGTTAAAGACTCATTCACCTTTACAGAAACTGTCACATT
>CAZWHR010000087.1:0-4842 GCA_964633675.1 uncultured archaeon
CTGTGCATGACTCGATAGATATACAGCAGAAGGCGCAGAACCTCGGCCTGGATGTCGTTGGACCCAACTGTCCAGGTCTTATAGCGCCTGGAAGATGCAAGATAGGTATCATGCCAGGAGAAATTTTCCAAGAAGGAAATGTGGGAGTAGTCTCGAGATCTGGAACCTTAACCTATGAGATCGTGGACCAGCTCTCCAACAACGGCTATGGACAGTCCCTGGCCATAGGTATGGGCGGAGACCCGGTTGTAGGGCTTGACTTCCTGGATCTCCTTGAGATGTTTGAGAACGATCCAGAGACGGAAAAGATAGTCCTGATAGGGGAGATCGGAGGAACCATGGAGGAGACCGCGGCGGAGATGATAGAGGAGGAAATCTCAAAAAAAGTTGTGGCCTACATAGCCGGCAGGACCGCGCCCAAGGGAAAGAAGATGGGCCATGCAGGTGCTGTCGTGCATGGAAACCGTGGAACAGCTGGATCAAAAATCCAGGCATTTGAAAATGTCGGAGTTCAGGTTGCAAGGCTTCCTTCGGAGGTTCCTGAGATCCTTTGATAGGTCAGCGTGTCCTGTTTCATTACCTATCGACAAATTCTTCCCTTGTTTTCTCTAAACACTGTTCATAGAACTCTATCTCTTCTTCTGGCCCTTTGTAATCATTCAGCCCTTCCTCAAAATATTCGAGTACTTCAGGTGTGTCTAAAGTTCCTTCGTAGGATTCTATCGCCTCCACAAGATTTTCATGGATGTACGAAATAGATAGGCCCTGTTCCAGTCCGGGTTCCTCTGAAGCTAGGGATAGGATAGTTTCTTGTTCTACGCCTTCTACGTTCTCACCGTTGTATGCCCTCACCTTATCCGTGTGGGTTAGATTATCCTCTTCTGGTCTCTCAGTATATGTCATGACTGTGAAAAATCCTATCGCCTCTAGAGCTTCCTGACCTATTCTGTCTGCAGATTTTGCGGACTCCAGAATTGTCCTGTAAATTTCTGCGTGTTCACCATAGCTTAGAGAAGGGCCAAAAACAGAAGTTTCCGTAAGTTCTGCAAATGCTTTTTCTTGTTCCTGGCTAATATCTTTATATATTATTCCATTTGGAATCCGCGGATCTATTTTCTCCGTTTCTAATTTGTTGTTTGAAGGGTCTACTACTCCAGTTCTAGCTACTTTAAGTAGTTCCTTATCTACCAAAACATCCGCGGCTGAATCAGATTTCAGTTGAATCACCACTCCACAATTAGTACAAACTTTTAAATAAGTTTGGTTGGAAATAAAAATCCGAATTCGGAGGTTCTTTAGCTCCTATAATTGGCTTGCTAAAAATAAGATGATATACAATGGGAGAACTCAGCTCAGAGAAAGAAAGAGAAATTCGTGAGATAGCTTTGGAAGAAATGGAAAAGGCACGACCAGGATGGGATGTGCCACATATAAAGGCTGCAGCTTTCTACATGAAGATGCTTATAGCTTCTGAAGGCGGCAATCCTAGAGTATTATTACCAGCGATATACCTGCACGATATAGGATATGCTGGTCTTTTGGAGGAGGGATACAGCCTAGAGGAGAACGAGGATGTTAAGGAAAAACATATGGAAAGAGGGGCAAAAATGTGCAAATATATACTGAGGGATGTTGGTGGTTTTACAGAAGAAGAGATTGACAGAATAACGCATCTAGTGGAGGTCCATGACAAGAAGGATGAGATAGAGAGTCATGAAGAACAGCTTGTGTTTGAAGCAGACAGCCTTGCGCAGATAGATGTCGAAAAGGTAGAACCAAGCTTTAATAAGGAGAACTATAGAAAGTTCCTTAAAAAGTTTGAGGAAGAACGTGCTCCAAAGTTTAAGACTGAGACAGGTAAAGAGGAAATAGAAAAACTTCTTCCAAAAGCGCGAGAGTATCTGAGTTAATAATTGCCGGCCAGAACTCGCCGGGATCTTAGCCCCGGGAGAGGATCATGAATACCTCTAACCAAAATTATTCCAATATAAGCGATACATTTATAAATTATTTCGTTTTATTTGGAATATACAATGCGATCGAGCGAGTTTCGAATACTGAACCAGCTCCATAGTCGGAGCATGACTGTCAGCCAGCTTGCAAAGGAGTTCGACATGAGCCAAGGCTGGGTGTCCGAACTGGTTAGCGACCTGGCCGAACAAAACCTGGTGGATAAAAACAACAGAGTATCACTCAGCGACAGCTATGAGGCACAGCTACTCACCGAACTTATGGACTGGTACGATCTGGAGGACGTCCTGACTGGCAAGAAAGAGGATCTGCTGAAATCACTGCTTGAGGAGTCTAAGACTGTAGCAGAGCTGGAAATTGAAGGGTTCGCTACTTCCACAATCTATGCGGCGTTGGAGGATCTTCAAGAGGCTGGTGTCGTGACAGAGACTGAGGACGGCTACACTATTACCGACGAGAATCTGCAGGAGTTCCTCCGTGTACGGCATCGGAAGGATCGTAACGTGGTCGAAAGCCCGTCCGGCACGGTGACTGTCCACACCGGTGCTCCAGACGAATACAGTGGAACCAAGACGGCGTATTCCGCCTTCCAGCGGTACGGCATAGAGTATATGCCTTCAGGAACATATATCTACAACGGTAGCGGAGAACCCGGTATGGCCGAGGTGCTTATCCATGCTGTAACTACAGCCCGCGACAAGAAACAGATGTCGATGTGCGGTATCTTTTTCCTTCGGCACCGCCGAAAAATGGACACAAACCGGTTATGGCGGCTTGCCAATACCTGGGGGTGTATAGAGCGGTGGGCGGATCTGCTTGCTTACCTTGACCAGCGTGAGGTTCAGAATAAGGAGTTGTTCCTGCCATGGAACGAGTTCCTCTCGATTGCGCATGACTATAAGGTCTATCCCCGTGACAAGTATCCGAAGAACATGCTAGAGCAGGGACTACAAGAACTTGGGGAAGCGCTGGACTATCCAGTGGATGTCTATATGTTGGGAGGTGGCAATCTGATTACTCGTGGCCTGAAAGACACCACCAAGGACATTGATATAGTTCTAAACGATGAGAACGATTACCGGGCTGTGGTGCAGACATTGCGGGCTCTGGGATGGGAGGAACGCAACGAGATCGATGATGTGTACGAGAACCTAGATGCCAGTGTCATCCTGGAACGCAGCCACGGACCGCGCTGGGATATTTTCATCGAGATAGTTGCAGATGCACTTCACTTAACACCGGCGATGCAGGATCGAAGCGATCAGGAGATGAAATACGGTGCTCTTTCTGTTCACCTTCTCAGTCCGACCGACATCTTCCTGTTTAAGGCAATCACCGACCGGGAAGGGGACCTGGAGGACTGCGCCCTAATCGCCAGGCAGGGAAAGGTTGACTGGCATCAGGTTCTGGATGAGATTGAGGAGCAGGAAACCCTGACCGAAAGGTACTTCTCCTTCGCCGTCCTCGATACACTGGATATGTTAGCAGATCGGTACGACATCCAGGCACCGATCCACCAGAAGCTCGTCTCCTACTGCTTGGAAAATGCGCTCCTCCTCACCTTGGATAAACCCAAGACTATTGAAGGTCTTCGGGACGAACTTGACTTTCCTGACCATCAGATCTATAACAAGCTCCGGAAACTGGAGGAAGAAGGTAAAATCGAGGTGGATCGGAGCGGGAAGCTCAATCGGTATCAAAAGTTTCCTTCATAGGACAGAAAATTTATTTTCTGAAGTGCGCAAGATTCGCATGCGGCCTACAGGATTTGAACCCTCACAGCTCTCGTGGTGAGAGAATTGAACACTTGGGAAAAATAAAATTACAGAGCAGACAGCATCCGATCTGTGAAAAGGTGCGCTACATCTCAAGAAAGCCCGGATTTTTAAGCCGGTTCCTACAATATGGATAGTGGAATGGTTTTGAGAAAGCTGTTGATGCCGGTCGCCAAGCGGTTTGTCTCCGGCGAATCGATGGAATCGGCGCTTGCAAGAGCCAGGTACCTGGAGGATAGAGATGTAACGGCGCTTATAAACCTTCTCGGAGAGCATCTGGAGGACAAGGAGAAGGTCGAGGAGACCGTGGACGAGTACGATGACATCCTGATGCTTCTGAACAACAACGACCTGGATTCCTGCATCTCTGTAAAGCCCACCCAGTTAGGCCTGGAGATAGACTACGACTACTGCCTGGACAACCTGAAATACCTGGCAAGGAGGGCTGAGAAGCTTGGAAAGTTCCTCTGGATAGACATGGAGTCCTCGAAACACACCGATGAGACCATAAGGATGTACCGGGAATTAAGAGAGGAATACGACAAGGTCGGGATATGCATACAGTGCTACCTGAAGCGCTCCGCAGGAGATATCGAGGATCTAAAAGGAGAAGGTGTTATAAGGCTTGTGAAGGGCGCCTACAACGAATCCACGGATATAGCATACAGGGACAGGGAGAAAGTGAAGCAGAACTTCAGGAAGCTGGCGGAGAAGCTGTTCGGAAGCGACGACTACTTTGCCATAGGAACCCATGACAAGGAGCTAGTTGACTACTGCAGACAGCTGAGAGACAAGCACGGCCGTTCAAAGGACAGCTTCGAGTTCCAGTTCCTCAAAGGCGTCAGGGGCGATCTAAAGTTCGAACTGGCTGATGAAGGCTTCAATGTCTCGGAATATGTACCTTACGGACCTGAATGGTTCTCCTACTACTGGAGAAGGGTTATGGAGAGGAAGGAGAACCTTTTGTTTGCCCTGAGAGCGATATTCTGGGGCTCTTGAGAAGATTGGGTCACCCAACCAAAACTTTTATTAACCTTTGTTAACTAAAGTTACACTATGTTAAGTTTAGTTAACGATGCTGAGACAGAACTGCTGC
>CAZWHR010000088.1:0-4836 GCA_964633675.1 uncultured archaeon
CCAGCATCGAGGATCGAAGCCACATGAACTACCCAGTGCTCTTGGGTCGAGATGTTCTGAGAGGGTACCTCGTCGACATCAGTCGGCGTGTGAACGAAGAATGAAGATGTCTCCGACCATTCAATTTTGGCACTTCCGATCTCCTTGGAGATGATCCCATGAAGCATATCGAATACGCGTACACTCGCGGTATGGACGAATCGGAGATCAAAGAGCGGCTTCAGACAGCGAAGACGGGTGTGCTCGCTCTCTCCCGGGATGGCGAGGCCTACGCGATCGCACTCGCACACTACTACGACGGGGAAGGGCTCTATTTCCGACTCGGAATGACCGAGGAGGATGCGAAACAGGAATTCTGGAAAACGACCGAGACGGCATGTTACTTCGTATATGATGCTGAGCCAACCGATGATCCGCGAGGTCTCGAGTCCTGGAGCATCATTGTCGCCGGTCGGCTCACTGAACTCCCCGAAGTAGAGCACGAACGGTTCGACACTGCCGAAATCAATCGCGACTTTTCGCCCATTCGCGTGTTCGGTGAGGACATCGAAGAAATCGAGATCGCTATAGTCGAATTCGAGATCGACACGATGACTGGGCGCATCACGCCTAAACAATAATACCGCTTGACCGATCGTCCTTTTTCGAGAACGAATGATTGGTGGTTCGCAGGATAGCTCAGCAGGGAGCCAATCAAAATCTATCGGAACCGCTCATATGAGGGGTAAGTAAACGAGATCCACCGAAGTATAATTCGCCGTAGCTATGATCCTCTGTACATGGACGAACGCGAATCCCTCCGAGCGATTTACGAGTGGCTGCCAGAAGCCGGTGATGATGCAGCTGTTGTCGACGGATTGATTTTCACGACAGATATGCTCCATCAGTCGACTGATTTTCCTCAAGGAACGACACGATATACGGCCGGCTGGCGAGCCGTTGGAGCTTCGTTGTCGGATATCGCTGCCATGGGGGCTGAGGCAACTGCCGCCATCGCTGTGTATGCGGCCCCCGAATTCGATAGCGACGAACTACGGTCGTTTATCCAAGGTGCTCGCGATGTTTGTGAACTGACGGACAGTCGTTATGTCGGCGGTGACCTCGATCAACACGAGGAATTCACCGTTGCTTCCTCAGCCATCGGACACACAACAACTCCGACGCTTCGCTCGACAGCAACCCCCGGTGAAGTCGTTTGCGTAACTGGAACGCTCGGTCGAACCGGAGCCGCCTTGCGATTGTTTGAACAGGGTGCTCACGAACGAGCGAATTCCCTCTTCCAATTCGAACCGCGAGTATCCACTGGCCTAGCCATCGCACCATACGTCACTGCCATGATGGACTCAAGTGATGGACTAGCTCGATCACTCCATCAGCTGGCCGAAGCGAGTGACTGTGGTTTCGCAGTTGAATGGGAACAAATACCCGTCGATGAAACCGTCCACGAGGTCGCTCCCTCAAGGGAGAAGAAGCGCGAGTTCGGTCTCTATACGGGCGAGGATTTCGAATTGGTATTCACCATCTCCAGCGATCGGATCGAAGACGCTCGAAACGCCTCCCCAATTCCAATCTCTATCGTCGGTGACGTGACCGGTCGAGGTGTGACGATGAATGGCGAACCACTCCCGGATCGGGGATATACGCACGGTCGTTAAAACCGCCATCAAGGAGCCGAAACGACAGTCAATTCACAGGACGAACCATAACGGGGCACCAACGAATACGCTTACCACGTGATGATGTAGAACACAATCAGCCCGAGACACGTAAGGAGTCCCGCGAGAGCTGTGAGAGACAGTCGACCGACGTTGAACGGCGTTCGGAATCCGCGCTCTACGTCCGGCCGCGAATACCGGAGTTTCAGCAGAGCGCCGTTAACCAGGACGAAGACGATCAACAGCATGAGATTGGCTATTCCGGCGACGACGCCGATATCACCGAGGAAGACGAAGGGGATCGTGAGGAGACCGACCAAAAACACCGCGTAGTGAGGCGTTTTGTGGGATGATTGGACCCGAGCGAACAGTTCCGGAAAGACTTGATACTCCTATTTCGACACCCCGTACAATAATCGCGAGGTCGAAATCTGAAGGATGAGCACGGTGTTCGTCGTCGAGAAGAGGTCGATGATACCGAGGATCATCGATCCGAGTGGGCCCCATCCGGCCATCGCCACCTCCGCCAGCGGCGATGACGACCGTCCCAAGACCCGCCAATCCATCAACGCGACCGCCGAGAGTCCGACTAACACGTACAGAAGGGTCGTGATACCGATCGCGAGAACGATCGTTCGCGGGATCGTCGTCATCGCATCCTCGGTCTCTTCGGAGACGTTGTCGATCGACCCGAAGCCGAGGTAGGCGAAGAAGATCAGAAACGACGCGTGGACGACGCCGAACACGCCGTTGGAGGCGTGAAAGACCTGGGCGTTCCCCCAGGATCCAGCCCCGATCCAGAGGATGAGCAGTCCCGCAACCTCAATTCCGGTGAAGAGCATGTTTATCTTGACGGACAGTTCGATCCCCCAGTAGTTGACGACAGTCATGACGACGACGAGGGCCACCGCCAGCGGGATGGCTGGTAGATCAACGAAGGTGGAAAGATAGCCAGAAAAGGCCAATGCCACCGCCGCGGACGAGATCACCCCCATAAATAGCCGGCCAAGTGCCGTCACATCCGATACGAACTCTCGATCGAACGCCTCGCGAACGTAGATATAATCGCCCTCCGCTCTCGGGTAGAGCGAGGAGAGTTCGGCGTAACTCAATCCGTTGAACGATGCGATCACCGCTGCCAGCAGGAAGGAGAACACGATTGAGCCCCCCGTCACGCCGGTGGCTTCGCCGAGGATCGCGTAAATGCCGGCACCGAGGATCAAGCCGACGCCGTAGACCAGCGCCTCCAAGAGCCCGAGTTCACGACCCAACGTCTTCGGCTCGACGTGGAGGCGGCGACGGAAATCATTCTAGAGGCGCTGAAAGGTGTCTCTGCTACAGAAACTGAAGAAGGGATCAAGTTCCGAACCATGGACGGAATGCTAATCGCGATCCTGACCGGGACGCACTACGAGGAGCCGGCCGTCAAGCTCCATTATCGAACGGCACCGGCATCGGAGACCGCGACCCTGAAGGCCCGCAGGCTTTGGCGTGCGCTCGAATCATACGCGGAATAAATCAACTACGTTTTTCGATGTTTGGTTTCTGGTACTCCGTTTGATCGCAGCGGATAGCGCAGGAGCTGATCTTGAATTACCGCAAAGATAGTCTATGGGTCTAGTCGATCCAAGTACAGTTCACTGACTACCGATCGTGCCGTAACAATAGTGACAGCCCCCATCTGCCTGCAGATCGCCATTTCATCAAGCGATCAGGAGAGATGAAAGATCACACCGACCGTCATTACGATCCCCGCGAGATACGCTGTCGTCCAGATGCCGAGAAAGGTGCCACGCACCTCGAAACTTCGATTCTGATCTCGAACTCATCCAACGAGACAGTAGCCCAAAAGAACGTATCCGGCGACGCCAAACGATATGTGGATAGCGAACAGGATGGGAGACGGATCGCCAGGGATAGCCATCAATCCTGTGACGACTGGTATCCAGTCGATAACGATGCCAGCGACTGCGACGCCCACCCGTTGATGGTTAGTGATCGGCGCGAGGGCAGCAACGTAGAAACACACCGCAGCAAGCGTACCGATGATGAAGCCAAGCAGATTCATACCTATACTGGGACGGCAAGCAAATTAGCGCTCGTGTTCCAAATACTTGGCCAGGATAGTAATTCCGGAAATAGACACCCAAGGGAGGTTTCTCATCCAATCACCGCAATCAATGGGCCCTGCCGGATTTGAACCAGCGATCACCCGGTTATGAGCCGGGGGCTGTAGACCCGACTAAGCTAAGGGCCCTTAATCGAATAGGGCATTTCCATTGGCAAATAGCTTTCTGGGGGAACCCACGAATCATCCCATATACACCATTTGTTCGGATGAAGGATGGTTTGAGGTTCGATCAGGTCAGGTCATCTTACCCCCCATCGAGCGAGTGACTTCGTCGAGACTGCATTGTTCATCGCGGGGAAATAAACCCGCCGCCCACCATATAGAGCTCATGCCCGATCAGCACCACTGGCTTGAATCTCGTTGGAAAATGGTCGTCGCCTTCGCCATGGTGCTCTTGGTTGGATCAGTTCTGCCATCACCACTTCGACGTCATCCATCTTTCAGTAAGTTCGGTCCGGACAAGCTCTTGCATCTCTTAGGACACGCTGGATTTGCGACGGTGCTCGCCGATGCATTCGCAGCTGGTCAGCGTGATGATCCCAGAGCAGCCGTCCTTTCGGTTGTGGTTTCGATCGGCTATGGGATCGTGATCGGCCATCTTCAGGAGAGGGTACCGGGACGGGCACCCGAGCGCGCTGACCTCGTGGCCGGAATACTCGGGTCAATTCTCGGTGTGTGCGGATGGCATTACGGATATATCACCAACGATATGCTGATTCCCTGAAAGGAAGAGTCCGGACGAGAACGGCATGATGGACAATAGTAGCCATCCTGCTAGGCAACCTCCGACTCGCGAATAAGTTGGCTCGCTCTGTCGATTAGCCATGACGAGTTTACCAAGGCTCGTCCTTCAGACCCAGGAGATAGGCCCCACCATTCGTCCCAAAATGAACGAGTGGAGTGACGACCAGCACCACTAGAATGACGGGCGGAGTGAACGTCATCAGGGTCCAAGTCGGTGCAAGTACTATAGTAGCAGTTGTAACTGTTTACTTGGACGATCGCACGACTGCGTGCGATCGATCGTGAAATGACTTACAACTGCTACTA
>CAZWHR010000089.1:0-4813 GCA_964633675.1 uncultured archaeon
TGTCTTCTGTGTCTTGTTCTTTTCTTCTTTGTATTTCTGATAGTATCTGTGTTTTTTTGTTGCTTAGTTTGTTGATTTTGTCTTCTATTTCTCCTAGTTTTCTTTTTAGTGTAGGTGTACTAATCTGTTCGATGTTTTTTGGTTTGTCTTTCATTTTAGATTTGTGTTAGTTTTTCTGTTCCCCATCCACAGAATAGACATTCATCGTTTCCGTTTTCTTTTGGTTTGTATAGTCTGCTACATATTGGACATTTGTCTAGGTGGTCTGTGTTTACTCCTTTGTTTTGTTTTTCTTTTCTGTAGTCTAGTACTGTTGTGCAGAGTTTTTCTCCGTTGTCTTTTTTGATTATGAATATTGTGTTTGTGGGTGGGTGGTATAGTCCTTTTTGTGGTACGTTTGTTGTTCTGTTTAGTCCTACTGGTATGCTTTCGTCTATTGCTTTTTTTAGGTTGTAGTTTCCGTCTCCTCTTTCTGCCCATCTTTGGTTTCTTACGTGGTCTGTGACGACTACATTTCTTTTTGGTGTTCTCATTTGCCCTCCTTGTCTTCCTCTTGTTTTCGTTTCTATTGACATAATTTTTCTATATATACTAATATTTACAAATATAACTATACTGTAATACTTAATAAAATTTTTGGTAGTTTTGGTATAAAAAATACAACTAAAACTGTTATATTGTATATTTTTATTTAGGTTTATTCAGATGTGTTTTCAGCAACTTCATCATCTATTTCATAATTATTTATTTTTACCTTCATACGTGTGGTTTCTTTTTTTCCATCACCCTCAAATCCTATGATTCCTTTTTCTCTTAGTATTTCTATTCTTTTCACTATGTTTTGTTTTGCTTGTTTGTTTGTATCTGCTATTCCATCTGGTAGTGTTGGATGATACCACAGTGGGTCTCTATAGTCAAATATAGATCCATCGAGTTCACTTTCATCTATCTCGGTTATGTCTTGGTTTTTGTCTAATACACCCAATAGGTGTTCTTCTTCATGTTTGTCTCCTTTGAATATTTGTCCTTCTGTGTTTTCTTCTATGTGTTCTATTATTTCTTTTTCTATTACATCTTCTATTATTTTTTCGTCTGTTGTTTTATTTGTTTCTGTTAGACTTTCTTGTGCATTGTTTTGTTCTGTGTCCTTATCTCCCATTATTTCTGACATATAGTTGTTTCCTACTAGGAACTGTTTGAATTCTTCCACTGTTTTGGTGAATTCTCTGTCGTGTATTGGATCTATACAGTATTTGTATGGGTTGTGTGGATCTCTTACACCTATGAATGGTTCTTCTTGGTTGTATTCAAAACTCATTAGTCCTTCAAGTCTTGGTACTCCTACGCTTGAAACTGATCTGAATTGGTATAGTGTTTCGTTGTCTTCTGTGAAGTTGTTTCTTATGCGTATTATGAAGTTTTGGTCTAGTTCTTTTAGTAGTTGTTTTAGTTGGTCTTTCTTTAGTCTACTCATGTCTATTTTGTCTCCTTCTTCTATGTATTGTTGTATTTCATCAAGTGTAGCTCCGTTTTTTACTGACTGGTTACTTAGTTTTTGTATTATTTTTACGAGTCTCCATTTTCTTGGTTCTATCTCATGTGTAGTACCTATTAGTGTTTCACGACATGACAAGACGTTTGCTACGTCTTGTGGTTTTGCTACTATTTTTGTTTCTCCTTCTTTTTGTGTTGTTGGTCTGTCGTGGTAGTTTATTAGTGCTGAGGATCTTACCATGTTGGTTATCATTCCGTATATACGGTTTACTTCACTTCTTGCGTGGTCGAATATTTCTCTTGTTGACCACCACACCCATTCTGGTATTTTGACTGATACACCCATTGGTATATGTTTTATGTGTTCTTGTAGTGTGTCTTTAAGTTGGTCTGTGTCGTATATGTAGTTGTATTCACTGCTTTCTATTTCTATGTTTTTGTGATCCATCTGTCTACGTCCTATTGCTCTATGTATTGATTCTGATTCTTCTATGTAATTCTTAAATAGTCTTGTCCACATTTCGTTGTCCATGCTGAATTGTGCGTACTGAAAACTGAATGGCATAGGTTTTTTGAATATTGTTTTTGCGTTTCTGTTGTCTTCTCCACTGTTTTCTTTTGTTACTTTGTATTCATATCCCCCGTCTTCACCAGTTACTTTTTTCATAAATTCTTTGAGTTTATCATCTAGTTGATTCCATTCATCTAGTGGTGCAAATATAGATCTGTTCCAATCATCATCATATATGAATGATTTTGCTGATCCAGTTGTGGATATATACATTATGTGTTGTTTTCCATCATCTCTTGGTTCTATTGGATCTATTTTTTTGTATAGGTCGTTTACGTTTTTGTTTAGGTGTGTTTTTCCACCTGCACTTGTTCCTATAAGTACACTGTTTGTGTATTTTGAATCTTCTTTTAGCCATCCAGTTGTGTATACTAATACTTGTAGTAGGAATTGTTCTTCGTTTGCTATTACGTTCCCTCTGCTGTATTTTATTATTTTTCTTGTTATTTCTTCTGTGTCGTATGGTGATTTGTTTTTAGCTCTCTGTATTTTTTGTTTTGGTGTTAGTTCTTTTTGTTGTTCGTCTTCTGTTTTTGTGTTTTGTTTTTTTCCGTTTTCTCCATTTTTGAATTCATCTATTTCTAGTTCCATAAATACACCATTGGATATATAACTATACCTTCATATTTTATAAATCTTTCTAACAACATTTTGGTATATTTCTTATATTTTTAAAATAAAAACAAATTATTTATTCCTAGAAAAGTTCTTTTTTAACTGCTTCTCTCACAAACTCAGACACACTACTATACCCCAAATCTGTTTGGTTTATGATATAATCAATCATATTTTCAACTGTCTGTGTCATAGAAAACATAATTGACTTTGATTTTTCAAGTTCACCCGTTTTCACTTCATATTTAGCTTCATCTATGTATTGTTGTGATATGTCTATATTTCCCCATTCTTCTGTGTCTATCCATCCTTTAGGTGGTATAGTCTTGTTGATTGTTATGTGTTCTCTGAAACCACATAGTTCTATCTCTGTATCTGTCAGATAGGCTATATGTTTTCGTATAGCTCTATCAATCAATGAACTAGGTGTATATTTACTGTCTTCATGTTGTTCAACTTCCTCATACAGCTTCTTTATCACCTCTGGTTCTGAAAACCACGCACTTGTCTTCACACTCCTAACTTGTAGGTCACATTCTGAGAGGTTTTTGTCTTCAACACTTTCCGACCACTCTTCTATGACAATATTTGACATTTCATTATACATCAAACTGATAAAGAAAAAAAATAAAGTGTAACCTTGGAATCTACAGAAAAATTAAATGTAGAAGATTTTACGGTTTGAAACTACGTTTATCTATATTCTGTCTTTTACTTCTTTTTTTATTATTTCTACTTCTGTGTCTTCTGGTAGGTTTCCACTTTCTTTGTTTCTTTCTACAAATCCTTCATAGTCAAATCCTTCAAGTCCGTTTTCACCTAGTTCTTCTACTAGTGTTGATATTATTTCTTCTTCTTTTTCAGTTAGGTCTCTGTTTTGTTGGAAATCTGATACATCAAGGTCTTCATTGTCTTCACTTTCTGTGTTTTGTGTAGTTTCTGTGTTTTGTGGTTTTTCTGTATAGACTATGTTTGAATCTTGTTCTGGTTGTCCACTCTGTCTTTCTAGTAGTTCTGCGTTTTCTATTCCTTCTCCGTCTTTTAGTGCGTATCCATAGTTTACTATGTAGTTTCCTTCATCTTGTTCTTTTAGGTATATGATTACTGTTTCTCCTATTAGGTCTTCTCTTATTTGTGGATATCTTGCTATGCGTACATTTCCATGTTCATCTGCACTGTATTCTATGTTATCATCAAAGTATTCTGGTGGGAATTCAATTAGTCCTTTGTTGTTTTCTCCTTGTTGTGTGTATTGTGCTGGTGGATCTCCATTTACGTCTAGTGCTCTCATTATTTCTAGTCCACCTCTTCCCCTTAGGAAAAGTGAGGTTTTTTCTTCATCAAATTCTTCTACTGTTTGTCCTTTGAATTTTCCACCGAAACTTGCTACTATTGTTTCTCCATCTTTTTCGTATATGTCTATGTTTTTAGAGTTGTCTGTGGCTATCTTGTAGTCTGATGATCCACCTTCTTCTGTGTCTCTTGTGAATCCACTTTCTGGTTTGTGTTTGTCTTTTACAAGTTTTATGTGTTCTTCATCTAGTGGTCTTGGGTTTTCTAGTTCTACTATGAAACTTTCGTCTTTGTTGTCTTTGTCTTGTATGTTTCCAGTGAATCCTAGACTGTCTTCTGTTAGTTCTCCTACTATTGCTGAATTACCATGTATTTTTACATATGGTAATTGTTCATAGTCTCCTTGTCCACCTTCACTTTGTTCTTCTATTCTTTTATCTAGAGCTTCTATACCCATATTTTATTTCACTTTTTGTGTTTTTTGTAGGTGTTTTAATTCACCATAGTGGGGTTTTTAGTTTTATGTGTACCCCATTGGAAGTGAGAGGATTTGAACCTCTGTCTCTGTATTGTTTCACTCTCTCCTTTTACGGTTTCAAATGTTTTACCCACCTTTTTATGACGGTCATTTCTCATACCGCTTTCAAGAGTAGTACAGTTTAATTCTATCTGATGAAACTCTATTGGTGGGTTATTGGCGTGTTTAACGCCCAACTCTGACCATACTGAGTTACACTTCCACATATTGATTTATAACTATACTGTTATAGTTTAAAAAGTTTTTGGTTAATGTGTATGTAATTTCTACACTAAACTAAAACAACAAACTAAAAAAGAAAC
>CAZWHR010000090.1:0-4783 GCA_964633675.1 uncultured archaeon
CCCGATCCAGGTTGCCGGTCGGTTCGTCACAAAGGAGTACGGAGGGATGCAGAATCAGTGCCCGCGCAATCGCCACCCGCTGTCGCTCGCCGCCGGACAGCTGTCCCGGACGATGAGTTTCCCGATCCGCGAGCCCCACCTCATTTAGCATTTGTCGTGCTCGTTCGCTCAATTCCTTTTTTGCCCCGAACCACGAGAACGGCCCTTCGGAAATCATTCCGGGAAGCAAGACGTTCTCCAGGGCCGTCAGCTCGGGAATCAGGTGATAAAACTGATACACGAAACCAAATGTCAGGTTCCGAATCTTGCTTCGGTCGGCGTCCGAAAGCCAGGTAGTGTCCCGTCCTTCGACATGTACGGCCCCCTCTGTCGGTTGATCGAGCAGTCCGATAATATTGAGAAGCGTGGTTTTTCCCACGCCGGACGGTCCGATCACGGAAAGATAATCGCCCGGCTGGATGGATAGCTGAACTCCGTTCAGCACCCGGATGGATTTTTTTCCGGACGGATATTCTTTTACCAGATTCTCCACCCGGACCAGCGATTCGCTCTGACGTCCCTCACTCATATCGGATTGCCTCGACCGGCTCCATCCGTGCAGCTCGAACGGCCGGAACAATACTGAACACGAAACTCATACAGACCGTGGTCACGCCGATCAGCAACGCCGTTTCCGTGTTCCAGACAGCCGGAATTTTGTCGAGAATATAGACGTCCTGCGGAAACGGATGCCAGCCCGTTAACCACTCAATAAACCCCGCGATCGGGTTCAGGTTCATGACGACCAGATATCCGAGAACAAATCCCATCAGGGATCCGATCGTCCCGATAATTAACCCTTCGGTCAAGAAGATTCCCGCGACTCCTTTCACCGTTCCTCCGAGGCTACGAATAATCCCGATGTCCCGTCTTTTCTCGAGCACCATCAGGCTCAGCACCGCCAGAAGCATAAATCCGGCGACCACGATCACCAGAAAAAGAAGAATCGTCGTCAACCCCCGCTCCGCCTTGACCGCCTGCAGCAGACCGGAACGCTGTTCCTTCCAGGTTTTCACGGTCTGCGGTCCGAACCCGCGCCGGTCACTCAGGGGGCCCTCGAGAATATCGCTCTTCACCTGGTTCAGAACGGCATCACGGTCATATTCGTCCACTTTCACGGCAATCTCCGTAATGTATCCTTCTTCGTTCAGAAAGGATTGCGCCGCGGACAGCGAACAGTACATCCGTCGTCGATCAAAATCATACATCCCGGACGAGTAATTTCCGACCACTTCAAACTTACCCTGCACATTTTTCTTCTGTCCGGTTAATTTGCTGCTGGTAATCTTGTATACCTCCGCTTGCCCCCTCGTAGCGGGGAAAATCCGGTACCGGGGTTCGGATTGTTCCCGAGCAACCATCCCGGTTAACAAACCCGGATATTCCGGCTCACCACCCTCGTAGGAAAATTTTACGGGCTTTCCCTTCTCCACGTAATCAGCGATGTTTGTGGTTTCCGACTCGAGCTCCGGATCAATGCCGGTCAGGAAAGCAAAGCGCAGCCGGTCTCCCGGCTGAAATCCGTAATGCGTGTACAGCACCGGCCAGGTGATGCGTGGACTTACGGCTTGCACGTGTTCGACGCTCCGGATCTCGTCCATGAGGGACTGATACTCAGGAATAAATTTTCCGATGCCCTTGCGCACGACCAGATGCGATCCGGTGCCGCGAATTTTTTCTTTCATATCCTCCGCGAATCCGGTCATTACGGAGGTGACAATAATCAGTACCGCCACACCGAGCGCAAAAGAAATAACCGCCAGGTAAGCGGTAATGCGCTTGATCATGTACCGGATCGCCAGGTACAGGGTATACATACGAAATCAGGTTCGGAAAAAAAGAAATAAAAGGGATGCTGGAACCCACTGAATATCAATCGTCGTCCCTCGGCCGGAGCTGAGGAAAGAGGATGACCTCGCGAATCGAATCAGCATTGGTCAGGATCATAACGAGGCGATCGATCCCGATGCCGAGTCCTCCCGCCGGAGGCATCCCGTGTTCGAGGGCCGTTAGAAAATCCTCGTCCAGTTCCCGATATCCTTCCTCCCGCGCCTCCACCTGCTCCTCCAGCCGCTCTCGCTGTTCGATGGGATCGGTCAGCTCGGTAAACGCATTTGCAACTTCCATCCCCGCGATAAACAGTTCAAATCGTTCGGTAACGTCCGGGTCCGCATCGGATTGAACGGCAAACGGCGAAATTTCACGGGGATAGTCCTTCACAAACACCGGCCCGGTCAACTCCGGTTCCACATGTTCCTCAAACAGTTCATTCGCAAGCTTTCCGTAGGACAGCTCCTTCTCAGGAAGGTCCAGCGATGCGGCTCTTTCACGTACATCCTCTTGATTCTCCCAGGAAACCCCCACGTGCCGCTCAAACAGTTCCTTGTACGTGGCCTGTTCAAACGGGGCCTCCAGCGAAAATTCCTGTCCTTCATATGTTATGGTTTCCGATCCGATGACCTCCCTGGCAAGGTGGGAAATCAGCTCCTCCGTGAGTTCAAGAACGGTTTCGTAATTGCCGTGCGCCTCGTATAGTTCCAGCATCGTAAACTCCGGGTTATGCCGTGGTGAGATCCCCTCATTGCGAAAATTCCGGTTAATCTCAAAAATCTTCGGCATCCCTCCCACCAGCAGACGCTTCAGGTACAGCTCGGGGGCAATTCGCAGAAAAAGATCCATGTCCAGCGTATTGTGGTGCGTGATAAAGGGGGTCGCGGCGGCCCCACCTGCAATTGGATGCATCATCGGCGTTTCGACTTCGGTGTACCCCTGATCCGTCAGCCATTCACGCACTTCCGACAGGAGATCAAAACGCTGGTGAAACGTTTCCATGACTTCCGGATTGGAAATCAGGTCGAGGTACCGCTTGCGAAAACGTATTTCCACGTCCTTCAGGCCGTGCCATTTCTCCGGTAACGGACGTAGGCTTTTGGTGAGAAGCGAGTAAGATCGGGCAAAAATGGTCGGTTCCCCGGTGCGTGTTTTTCCCCCTTCCCCCCGAACCCGAACGATGTCGCCGATGTCCAGATGTTCAAATCGCCTGAACGCATCCTCCCCCACTCGGTCTTCTTTGATATACGCCTGAATCGTATCGTTTGATTCTTTCAGATCCATGAACGCCGACTTGCCGTGCTCCCGGACGGCGGTGATGCGTCCGGCCGTTTCGTATTTCTCCTCCGTCACGTCTCCTTCCTCAACGGACGAGAGGTCCTCCACGACCTCGGCAATGGAGGAGGGAATATCCGGCGAGGACTTCCATGGATCTTCCCCCATCTCCTCGAGGAGACGGGCCTTCTCTTTTCGTCGCTCAAATGGATCGTCCGACATGGATATGAATGAAATTAAGGCTTCGTGTAGATCCGCTTGGAAGGTGAGCTTGACCTACTGCTGGAAGGACGTGAATTCCATGTATTCGGCCAGTTCCTGTGCTTTTTCTTCTCCCACCAGATCCTGAACAATTTGAAGAGAAAACGGGATCGCCGTGCCGGGTCCGCGGCTGGTCACAATTCGACCGCTTTTGACGACCGGTTCGCTCGTATACTCCGCGTTCGTCATCTTCGTCTCGACACTCGGATGACTGGTAGCCGGTTTCCCGTCGAGAAAACCGTTCTGAGCAAAAATCCGGGGGGCGGCACAGATGGCTCCAAGTTTCCCCCCACTCTCAAACTGGTCCTTTAGAAGGTGTGTGACGCGCGGATCTTCTTCCAGGTGCGTGGAACCGGGTTCTCCTCCCGGCAGGATGACGATATCATAGTCCGCATCGCCGGCGTCGGACAACGGAACGTCCGCCTCGAGGTTGATATCATGAGACCCGTGAATCCGGGTGTCTTCAATTCCAATTGTGGTCACGTCAATGTCCGCGCGCCGAAGAACATCAATGATCGTCACCGCTTCAATTTCTTCAAGCCCATCGGCGAGAAGAACGGCTGCAGAAGGCATCAGTCTCAATCATGAATCAGAATAGGGTGGACCAATGAATATTTGAGTTGAATTATTTTATGAGAAGGAATTCATCATTACAATAGAAAACAGGACATCGCTAGAAATGCGAATCCTCCCTTCTTCGTGTTGAAGGAGTGACTGCCATTTAGACATTGATTTTCTACAACGTACGGCGTGCGGGTGGCTGCAGGGATTTTCGAGGAAGTAACCCCACGGATGCAATATGATGCCAGGGAACAGGAAACAATCCTCGATGAGTGACCTTTTGCTGGCTGGACCCGGTCTGGCTGAAATCGTTCCCTCCGGGGATTATCTCGACCCGGTCTGAAAAGGTGCCGTACATCTCAGCGGGCCGTATTTTCGGTCAGAAAGTGCGGATTTTACCTGAGATGATGCCAGAAGGTGCGCATAATTGAAGGGAAAATCCGTGCTTTCCGGCCAAAATACGGCCCGTCCCGTACGGGATGAGTCCTCAGCGGGCGCTCTGCGGTGTCATATCTCCTCAAAAACCCGCTGAAAATGGGGTTTCTTCGTCAATATTCCGTGCAGACCGCCCGCTGAGGGATCACTGAGTGCACGGCACCTTTTCAGACCGGGTCTATCTGTTCAGGACCTTCCCTTCCCCGGGATTTCGCTTTGCTCAACCCCGGGCTTACCTGTTTGATCCGCTTTGAGGTCACGGACACTTCGATTCGGTTGTGGCATCATAGATGGAACCTACACAGAAACAGTTCGGACCGGTTGAATCATGAACCCCGACGGGGTTCTACAGGTCAGCCCGGGGGAAGCCGAGCGATAGCGA
>CAZWHR010000091.1:0-4758 GCA_964633675.1 uncultured archaeon
GCGATCGTCCTGGACAATGCTCGCTACTTCACAGCGACAGCTCTCAAGAAGCAGGCCGTCGGTGGCGGCCTGCTTCTTGAATTCCTCCCCCCGTATTCACCGGAAATGATCACCGGCTTGCCATCCGCTGTGGCATGGACGCTTGCTCCGTCTTCGGGCTCCATCACGTGCATCCACTGCAGAACCGGTGGGTCCGACCAGTCCACCCGCCGCGCGGTGTCACTCGCCGGTTGAAGTTCCACAACCTTCGAGTCACCCACCGGGCGAAGATCCCACTTCCCCTTCATCCGGGCCGGTATCATGTCGGACAGCATGTCGGACAGATGCCACTCCCCTCGGCCGAACCCGAATGGACCACCGGTCATCACGAGGGTGCCGCCCGATTTGACCCAGCCATGGAGTCGGTGAAGCTGATGATAGTTAAAACTGCGGGTGTCGATGTTGGAGGTGACGAGCAGGTCGTGACGGGCCAATTTCTTTGTTTTCGGTATACTGTTCCCGGTTACACCCCGCGGACTATGTGCGATTCGCATGTGGTGTCCCTTGCTCACCTCGACCGGCTCTTGCAGCCCCTTGAAGACCCGGGGAAACCGCCAGTAATCCGCGTAAATGCCCTTGCCAAACCAGATCCGGGTCCCTTTTTCCCGGACCAGGTCCTGCTCCTCGGGCCACCCTTTCCCCCACAACTTTTCACGCTTTGAGTCATAAATTTTAAGACAACGAACGCGGATGGACTCGATCAGCAACTCCTCCGGGACCTGCTCAAACGTCAGGTTTGCGACCTTTGACATCTCGCCCCACTCCATATCGACGTTCAAATCCACGTACTTGCTCTGTTTCACCTTCGAGAGGTCAAACTGTGCCGTCTCCTCAACCGGCGGTAGGTCCGACGGATGGTTGTTTTTCTCCGGAGCGGGCGGTCCATTTTTGACCGTCATGGAGACGGTCCCCTGCAATGATTCGGTCGCCCGTGCTCGAACGGTGACCCGATATCGGCCCATTGCAATCGGGACTTCCCATCCAAAGTTGCTTCCGTACGACTCTTTCACGTTCAGTGTGAACGGTTTGCTCGCCGTGACCGCTTTTCCTCCGTGGGCGTTCTCATCGTTTTGTTGTTGTACTCCCTCGTTTTTCGAAAGCCAGCCGGGGTGAAATCGGACCAGCTCCGCGCCGTCTGCCGTGGGACCACGGTCGGGCTTCGACAGGTCGGCCGGTTTCGGCGCCGGATACTTCGTATTTACGTCCGAGGGCATCTCGTCCTCCCCCGGTCCCTCACATGTAACGGCGACGAGTCCCCACGTGCGGATGTCGGGCACGCTGATGGTGCTTCCGTTCAGCTTCAGTGAGTGGGAGGAGGGATAGTACTGGTGGGATGCTTTCCGATTCACCATTCGCTCTCCGTCCGAACTCGTCACGTTCAGCGTCTCCAGAAATTGTTTCTCGCGCTCCGCACTCAGCAAACGGGCGTCGGTTGGCGTCCAGCCGTCCGGAAGGTCGAGTTCCATCGTCAGATCGGTCAACGGAGCGGGGCGCTTACTTTTCGAGATGTTGTTTTCCTCAGGGGGATTCATCGTGTGAATCAGATACACGCGACGTCCCTTCTCCTCCGAAAACACCCGCACCCAGTCTTTCCACCAGATGGTTTCCTGTTCCGCGCTGACGTCCACCGTTCGTCTGGCCTTCTCGCGACTCAACCAGTGCAGGTCGTCGGAGTAAAACAGCTCGCTGTACCGGCATGCCTTGGCGAGAAGGGGCCGCGGCGCGGATTTGTCGTACGCGATGTGGGTTCCCGACGCCAGCATGACCGCCGTCGCCAGTTTTCTCTTCCACCAGGACCCCTTTCTCAGGCCCGTGATGATCCCCACCTCTCCGCCGGACCGATTGGCTTTCCGTCCAGCTCTGACGGTTCGCTTCCGCCATTGTGACCAGGTCGCCCCGGACCGATCCATCAATCGATTGGACCAGGCTTCCTGTAACGCAAATCCGCCGTCGCGGAGAATGGCGGTCTCAATTTTGTCCTGACGTTCGGTTTGATCGCTGTAGTACCATGGATTCGAATGTGCTTCCATCGTGTCCAGATTGTGGCCGTACAGGGCGTCGGGATTTTCCTCTTCCAGCCGCTTTCGCCAGTAGGCAATCAGATTGCCCACGTCTCGATTGTGAAACGGTGCGCGCCGACCGAGAATGTCGACCTGGGGCACCCCGTAATGTGGTGGATCATCGTATCGAAAGCCATCAAAACCGAACGTGTTCATGCTCTTCACCATCTGCTCGCCATGCCAGCGTATCGCTTTTGAGCTGGTGTGCAACGTACGGGCTTTACCGTGGGAAGAGGGGTTGTCTCCGGTTTCATTTCCGGGCCGGAGGGGAGAGTCCAACCCGAGGTTTCCGGCGGTCAGTCCCATCCAGATAAAACCGTCCGCATTCTGCGTATCCCAGTGCAACATCCGCGGGAAGCGCCGGCCCAGATCGTAAATCCGATACCCGAACACAATACTGTAATCCACGTACGCGTTGATATCCGCACCGATCCGGTGAACGCTGTCCACGTAATTGTTCACCTTTTCCGTGCTCATCGGCACGGCCGATTGCCCGGACAACCAGCGGTCGTGTCCCGGCGGAGGCACAAGCATGCTCATGTCGCACGGCGCCCAGAACGACATCTCGGTGACCGTCTGAAAATTATTTCGCATCGCTTCAATATTTCCAGTCACGTTTGTGGCTTTATATTTCGGGTGCATATTTAACACACCGTATTGACCGGCCTTGAGTGGCTGATCGGTGACAAAGAACCAGTCACGGGCGACGGATAACACCTCCTCGTCCTCGACGAACGCAGCTTCGAGCGTGTGCCCCCATTCGGGAAGCTTGTCAAGCGGAACCGTTTCCTCGTGCACTTCCTGTCCGGGGGGGATCGTGACGTTCTGGTGGTACACGACCCGGGAGCTGTCAAGGTTGCTTTTCACGGTCACCCGCAGGGATCGGGTCAGCTCCTCGTTGGTATAATTGATCGCCGAAATCGTCGCGCTTGCCGGTTCACCGGGATCATACGCCAGTTTCTCACTTTTGACGCCGGCAAGCTCGATGGACGGCCCCTCTTTCACAGGGGTCACGCTGATTTCATCAACAATCATCCCGGCTTTCCCGTTGGCAAAACGAACGATACGAAGATCACTCAAAAGATGGACTTCGGCCTGTCGGGTAATAAATCCCTGTTCGTCCCCCCGGTGTTTGAATTGAAACGGGATCTTTGTCTCGTAGTTAGACCCCATGAGTTGAAGGTTCGTCCGGAATCCGCCCCCTGCCGGGCGAAGACGGACCGAGACGCGATAGAGGCCGGGCCTCCATGAAATTAAATTTTGCATTCCGTGCATGCTTACCCAATCGCCTCCTCTGCTCTTTTCCGAAGCAAGGAACCGCGTTGCCTTGCCGTCGGTCGCACCATCTGCGTCGATCACCTCGACGTTAAACCGCGTGCTCGCTTTCGAGATCAACTGATGATCGAGGATTAGCGTTTCACGGTCACCGGCGGAAACCGCCGTGACGACACCGGTGAGAAGAAGCAACAGAATCGACACAAGGTGGAAGCCAACCTTTCTTAACTGTTTTCTTTTGTTGATCATGTTCATCTTCAGGCTCCTTTTTACCGGGAACAGATAAACTCAACGTTCGGATGATCGAACGCCTGATCGAAACGATACACCGGGTTGGAATTAAACCTCCCCGTCTTCTGACGATTTTTCTACCATGATTGCCCTCTTTTCGTACCGGGGCTAATTACAGCCTTTTCATTTTTTCACCCCTGGACTGATCGGTCCTGATAAACCATTTTCTGGGCTATAATAACACCCCATCAGAAACGCTCACCTTTACCCATACGTGTCAAATTCGTGTCACCCCCTCCGGGGGTTCGTTGGTTTTTGCCTGTCACCTGCCCCCCCGGTTCCGCTTCGCTCCACCGGGGGCTACCAATGTGTCGCCCGCTTCGCGGGCTTTGAACCCCCAACGGGGGTGGTATATTGGTAGCCCCCGGTGGAATGAAATGGAACCGGGGGTTTATACGGAATCTCAATGCATTGAACCCCCGTAGGGGGTGGCACAAAACTTATGGGTAAAGGCAGACATCTGAACGGTGGGCTCTCAGTGAGATCTCTGCATGGAGTTCTTCCAATTTTAGCGGAATTCTGATGAAAGAACCATAGCGTGGAACGTCCACTGAGGCTCAGTTTCGAAGAAAACGTCCGGTTTGATGCCAGATGATGCATCATCCTGATTAAACAGATATGGACTGAAATGCAGATCCCGATGTAACGTTCTCCTGCGGTGTTCCAGGAGGAAGGATCAGTTCTGTGAAATCATGATTCGAAAATAATAGATATCCGCCTGTGCGCAACCGCTGAAAAGGAGAAGAAGAATCAGGAAAAAGCCGTTTGAGATACGCATGTTCATAGAAAACATCCTCCTGTACAGGATTTGCTCTTTTTCGATGCTGACGGCTGTTCGAGACGTCGATGAAACGGGCAGAAGAAAACACGCACATCGTGTGACGGCAGGAGATGATACGCTTCAACGCGGGCATCCGGGCTGGCGCTGACCCCCCGCCGCTCGAGCCGAAGGCCCATAGGTTTAGTTTAGCGCTCGAGCACTGCGTCCGTGGTCCCTTCACCGTCGTGTGGAAGCACGATGGTGTCCTTCGCTTCACGCTGCGCCTCGCCCGAGGCCACCGTCCACCCTGCTTCCGGGAGGGCAAATCGACGC
>CAZWHR010000092.1:0-4661 GCA_964633675.1 uncultured archaeon
GATATAGTGCTTTCAACACATGCTATCCCTAGCCGTATGACAGTGTCGCAGCTGATAGAGATAATTGGAGGGAAGGCTGCAGCCCTGAGAGGGGAGAAAACTGATGGAACCGCATTCCACTCCGAGGATGAAGAGGATCTCAGAGACACTCTAAAGGAGCTGGGATTCAAGTACGATGGAAAGGAGGAGATGTATAACGGTATAACCGGACGTAAGATGGAGGCAGATATATTTATAGGTCCTGGATACTACCTGAAGCTTTCCCACATGGTGGAGGACAAGATCCACGCCCGTTCCCGTGGACCTGTAACACTGCTCACAAAGCAGCCGACAGCCGGAAGATCCAGAGAAGGAGGTCTCAGACTGGGAGAGATGGAAAAGGATGTCTTGGTCGGACATGGATCGGCCATACTGCTCAAGGAAAGGTTTGGATCGGACTCAACCCTTACATTTATCTGCAACCAGTGCGGAGAGGTGGCGATTTACGACAAGGAACAGAACAAGAAGTACTGCCCTGGCTGCGGAGAAACAGACATAAGCAAGACAGAACTACCTCAGGCCTTCTTACTGCTACTAAACGAGCTAAAATCCCTTATGATAGATCCTACTATGGATCTAGAGGAGGAATAGAGGTGTAGAACCGTGAAAAAGATAAAAGAACTCAAGTTCGGACTAATGAACCCTGAGAAGGTTGAAAACCTTACTGTAAAAAGAATAGATAAGGCTGAAGTATATGATGCTGACGGCTACCCAATAGAAGGAGGAGTTATGGATCCTCACCTAGGAGTTCTTGACCCCGGTATGATGTGCCGAACCTGTGGAAGCAAGATGGGGGACTGCAAGGGTCATTTCGGACATATAACACTTTCAAAGCCAGTTGTTAACGTCCTATACGCTAAAAAGATACGTAATCTTCTGAGATTTACATGTGTGGACTGCCATGCAAGCCTGATAAAGAACGAGGATAAATCTCTGAGAAAGAGCAACAGGAAGACCGAATGCCCTGAATGTGAGAAGGAGCAGCCTGATATATCAATAGAGAAGCCCTACAGCTACTACAAGGACGGGGAACAGATGGATACCAACGAGATAAGAGAACATCTATCCCAGATACCTGACGAGACCGCTGCAAAGCTCGGTGTCGAAGGAGGTAGACCGGAATGGCTTATAATGGACAAGATACTGGTTCCTCCAGTAACCATGAGGCCTTCAATAACTCTGGAGTCCGGTCAGAGGTCGGAGGACGACCTAACACATAAGCTGGTGGATGTTATCCGCATAAACCAGAGGCTGAGGAACAACGTTGAGATAGACGCACCGGAGTTCATCATAGACGATCTCTGGGAGCTACTCCAGTACCACGTTGCTACGCTGTTTGATAATACTCTCTCAGGAGTACCTCCAGCAAGACATAGATCCGGAAGATCCCTAAAGTCCCTTGTCGAAAGGCTGAAAGGAAAGGAGGGGCGATTCAGACAGAACCTTATCGGGAAGAGAGCTAACTTTTCCGCCCGTACAGTAATCTCTCCCGACCCACAGATAGGGATAAACGAGGTAGGTGTTCCTGAAGCGATAGCCAAGAAGCTTACTATCCCTGTAAAGGTCAAGGAGGACAATATTGATAGAGCCCGGGAATGGGTCAGGAACGGTTCTGAAGGCCATCCAGGTGTTAATTATGTATTCAGACCTGACGGTGCAAGGAAGAAGGTAAAGGATGAGAAAAAAGAAGAAATTGCGATGGAGCTTGAGCCAGGATACAAGATAGAGCGACATCTAAAGGACGGAGACACAGTACTGTTTAATCGGCAGCCAAGCCTCCATAGAAACTCTATAATGGCACATGAGGTAAAGGTAATGCCTTACAGGACTTTCAGACTAAATCTTGCTGTCTGTCCACCTTATAACGCCGACTTCGACGGGGATGAGATGAACCTACACGTCCCACAGAACGAAGAGGCTAGGGCAGAAGCAAGAGAGCTTCTAAAAGTTCAGAGCCATATAAAATCTCCCAAGTTCGGAGGACCTATCATTGGAATGATGCAAGACCAGATTTCAGGTCTTTATCTTCTTACAGAGGAAGAGGAGATACCTAGAGAGAAGGCATACGACTTGGTGGTATCTACAGGCGCATACGACAAGAACCTGCCAGAAGGTGATACACTTACCGGTAGAGAGATAGCATCTATGTTTATCCCTGAAGGAGTAAATATTGAGAACGAAGATATCGTTATAGAGAACGGCGAGATAGTCGAAGGCCAGATAGACGACAGCATGGTCGGAGACTATGGAGGAGAGATAATAAACCAGATCCTCCTGGAACATGACGAGGAGACAGCTGTAGACTTCCTTAACCAGGTTACCCGTCTAGGAGTAAAATATCTGGATCAGAGAGGGTTCTCTATAAGCACATCCGACCTAGAGATCTCTGAAGAAGGCAAGAAGCAGATAAGAGAAGAGATAGAGAAAGGTCAGGAAGAAGCTGCAGATCTTCTGGAGAAATTCAGGAACGGAGAGATCGAACCACTTACAGGCAAGACTGTCGAAGAAACTTTAGAGGTCAAGATGGTCAACACCCTGAGATCGATATCTACGGATGTAGAGAGGATCGTCGAAGGCGATGTAGGAGATACGTCTGCCCGTATAATGGCGGAGTCGGGTGCCAGAGGTTCGATGACAAATATATCTGTAATGTCTGGGCTTCTGGGACAGGAGACAGTCAGAGGTAAGAGGATTTCCCGCGGGTTCAAGAACAGGAGCCTTCCGCACTTCAAGCCAGGCGACCTCTCACCAAAGGCACGAGGATTTGTTTCTTCATCCATATATGACGGCCTGGATCCAGCAGAGATGTTCTACGAGATAATGTCTGGACGTGAAGGGCTGATGGATCAGTCGCTCAGAACCCGTACTTCCGGATACATGTACAGGAGGATTTCAAACGCGCTTCAAGACTTATGGGTCAACTACGACCTGTCGGTCAGAGCTGCAGACGGAACGGTTGTCCAGTTCAAGGCAGGAGAGGATGGCGTTGATCCTCAGAAGTCCAACAGAGGAGAAGTCCTGTAGAGGTGATATGAGATGACAGAAGATAATTCAAAGACCGAAAGGGAGATAGAACTTCCTCCCGCATACGAGGACCACCCAAACAAGGAGGAGATTAAGAAGAACTATAGGAAGATGCTGTTCGAGCCTGGAGAGGCGATGGGAGTAGTTGCAGCCCAGTCTATCTCCGAGCCAGCCACCCAGATGACTATGGAGACATACCACAGCGCTGGAGCTGCAAAGGTATCTATTACACAGGGACTTCCAAGACTTATAGAGGTTATAAACGCCAGGAGAAACCCAAAGACGCCTATAATGAACGTCTATCTGGAAGATGGCAACCGGACCAAGGAGGATGCAAAAGAAGTTGCTGCCAAGATAAGGCGTGTGACACTTGATGACATAATCTCTCAGGACACGCTTGACATAATGGAGCTAAAGCTGAAGTTTGTTCTGGACTCAGCTATAATGGAAGAATACGAAATAGAAAAGGAGGACATCCTTGCAAAGCTGAAGGACAAGCTAGGAAAGGTAGATGTTGATGAGGATGGAGAGGAGTTTGCAATCTATCCGAGTTCCGATGACTACGACCTGACAGATCTTCAGGATATAAAGAAGAAAGCTATGGATATTACCCTTCAGGGCATAAAGGGTATAGAGGATGTCGTTATACTTGAAGAGGACGGCGAATGGAGAGTTCAGACCGCCGGAATAAGCTTCAGAAAGGCTCTGAAGATAGACAAGGTGGATCAGACAAGAACCTTCTGCAACGACCTGTTCAAGTTTAAGAAAGTGTTCGGTATAGAAGGAACCAGAAACTTGATACTCAGAGAGCTTCAACAGATCCTTGAAGAGCAGGGAATGCAGGTAGATGATAGATGGCTGATGCTTATAGCAGACGCTATGACCAAGGAAGGAGATATAAACGGAGCCACCAGGTACGGGATGTGTGGAGGTAAGGACTCAACCCTTGCCAAGGCAGCTTTTGAGGAGACAAAGAAGCATCTTACGAACGCTGCCATAGGTGGAGAGGTGGATCCGCTGGAGTCAATAGTTGAGAATATAATAGTCGGACAGATGATACCTGTAGGAACAGGCTCTATGGATCTAAGAGCCAAGTCTTCAAAGGCGCCCGATCACATCCTTGAGGAGATCGAGAAGAGGAGGCAGGAACTTCAAGAGGAGAAGCAGGAGCGGCTTGAGGCGCAGAGAGAAGAAGCAGAAGAAGAGGAGTCCGAAGTTGAGGGAGAGGTGGACTATGATGCGCTTTCGGATGAAAATATATCCGATATAAAGGAAACTTTTGAGGAGCAGGATCTTGACCTTGAGAAGCTTCTTGAGGCGGAGAAGGACAACAAGGATAGGAAAACTTTAAAAGAATGGATTAAAACCCAGCTAGAGGAGTAAGATGAATCTTACAGCAGAGATAAAAAAGGCGGCAAGAGAAGACAGGGTCGTTGTAGGGGTTAATGAGTCGATAAAGAGAGCCGAAGGTATGTCTAAAATAGTTGTTGCGGATAACGCTCCTGAAGAACTAGTTTCAAGAGTGCAAGAGGAAGCTGGTGGTTCTGATGTGGTTGAATTTGAAGGCAACAACGAGGAGCTTGGTTCGGTATGTGGAA
>CAZWHR010000093.1:0-4633 GCA_964633675.1 uncultured archaeon
GCTGAAAGCGGCCACACCTCCCAGAGTGCTGGAGAACCCTCCGGTAGGCATCGTTGCGAAGGAGTACATGACGGAGTTGAACCATTCCATGCCTGCAATCTTTAGCGCCAGGATTTCAACAACCGTGAAAGCCGTGTAAACATACCACAGGGCCTTTATGGAGTTGAATAGAGATGGCCTCATATCTCCTCCACTGGTTTTATTAGCCTCTACAGATACTAGAGAAGATGCAGCTCCTCCAGCCTCTACCAGTACTGTTACAAAGAATGTAAGTATCCCTAGGCCTCCTATCCACTGCATGAAGACTCTCCAGAAGATAAGTGAGGCAGGAAGGATAGAGGGATCCGCGACAAGACTCATCCCTGTGGTGGAGAACCCGCTCATCGATTCAAAGAAGGCGTTCACAAATCCCCAGTCCATCATGATCTTGAAGGGAAGACCTCCTATAAAGACCGCCAGTATCCATCCCACCGTGGCTGCGAACATCCCCTGTATGGCGTCAGGTCTCTCCTTCTTTCCTATGCTTCCCAAGATATATCCTGCCGCTATAGCTATGAAGGCAGATATTATGAAGGGTTCCAGCGCGGTAAAGCTCTCCCCGTAGATCTTACCTACAAGGATAGGAAGAAGCAGAAGAGCGGAGAATATTTTTAGGAACAGCCCCACATAGTAGGATACTACTCTGGCCATGTATCTAACCCTTTTCTCTTCTGTGCCCTATGATGTTTTTCAAAAGCTCCTCATTCGGAACGTAATATGACTCTTGCCCGTCCTTTATTTTTGTGTAAAGGGGAGTTATCTTAGTTATATTTCCCTCCTTGTCGCCGATATTTATCTTATCTCCGGCCTGGAGTTCATCGGATAGCTGAAGGTGTATTGAAAGCGCAAAGTTCTTCATCAGGTCCTTTCCTGAGATTACAAATACCGCCACAAGACCTAGAGAGAGTATGCCTATCAGCATTATCATTACAGCTGTATTGACTCCAAGAATGGAGAGAGCTATAAGCATTGAGGCTGTGTATCCGACCCATTTCACAAAGGTGCCCAGTATTTTGTATACAGGGGTTTTGGGTTCTGTTTTGTCTATATCCCGGATTATAGGCTGGGATCTGAAAACTTTTACTATTATAGACTCTATGTATGAGGAGAGGATAAATCCGATTATTATCGCTAAGAGGGCTAATAGAGCTCTTGGAAGTAGGGAGATTATAGTCTGCATATGCCTGATAAAGAACTGCATCCCTAGCAGGTTGAATATTGCGAAGAGGACTAAAATATATATGAAAAGCCTTACAAGATCAGCTATTAGGTCTGATATAGATCCTGAATACCCCATTTTCCTCAATATTTGCTGTATATTCGATTTGACAGCTATATCGTCTATTGAGGTCATTTTAAGGAGTCTCTTAATTATTTCAGATATTATTCTCCCTCCTATAACTCCTACGACAAATATGAGCGCTATTGATAGTATTTCAATCCCTGTTACTCCTCCAGACTGGAAGAATCCTATCATCGAGTTCCATGCCTGGTCCAACAGCTCTCCTATTACAACCATTATCTAGTTCCTTATTTGTTCTGATGTTATAAATGGGTTTTCCAGTCTCTATTCCTGAAGCCCGTATCCCTTCTGGAAGAGGACTACTGCAACGATACAGAAGACCGCGGTGAATAGGACTAGAACTAGAAAGGCTGTAAGTAGGTCTATGTCGCTGTACCCCAGCATCCCGTACCTCATACCGTTGACCATGTAGACCAGAGGGTTTATATAGGAGATATTCTGCCATAGCGCGGGCAGGGTCTTTATGGAGTAGAAGACTCCTCCAAGGAAGATCAGAGGTGTGAGGAGGAAGTTTGTGAATATGCTGGTGTCCTCGAACTCCTCCGCCCAGAGACCTACCATGGCGCCAAAGCTGGCGAACAGGATGCTCGAGAGCAGGAAGAAAACCAGAAATATTAAAGGATTAAGTAGTTTGAGACTGGTAAAGACCAGCGCGACTGCAGTTATACCTGCTCCCACCATTATACCCCGCAGCACAGATGCTGTTATATAACCTGTCAGTATCTCTGTATAGGAGAGAGGCGAGGTCAGGATCTCGTTTATGTGTCTGTTTCGCCTGCCATAGAAGACAGTAAAGACGCTGTTGTTGAAGGAGGTCAGTGAAGCCCCTAAAAGTATGACTCCTGGAAGTATGAAGTCTATGTAGCTGAAACCCTGCATTTTTCTTATATGTGTGCTGAGTATCCCGCCGAAGACTGTTATGTAGAGCGCCTGAGTAACTATAGATGGCAGGAGCGTGATCTTCCAGGATCGGATGAACCTCTTGACCTCACGCCTGAGGAATGAGAAGAATCCTTGCAATCCCACTATCTCTCACCTCCTGTTATCTCGAGGAAGGCCTCTTCCAGCGAGGTCTTGTGGGTGTTGATCCTCTGTATCTCTGTGTCTTGCTCTTTTATCCTGTCGATGATCTCCGGAAGTCTCCCTGAACTGTCTTTACACTGGAATTCTAGGGTTTTTCCGTCCTTCTCCATCTCTATCCCGTCTATATCCAGTTCTATGTCCGGATCATCTACAAGGATCCTGATGGTATCCGGTATCCTTGCAAGGAACTCCCTTGGAGAGTTGGTCTCTAGCAGGTTTCCTCTGTTAAGTATTGCCACCTTTTCACACAGCTGTTCTACCTCCTCGATGTAGTGGGTTGTGAGAAGTATTGTCCTGCCTTTATCGTTCATCTCCTCCATTATACTCCAGAGCTCCCTCCTGAGCTCCACATCAACTCCTGCGGTAGGTTCGTCAAGTATCAGAAGATCTGGATCTGTGACCAGGGATCTTGCCAAGAGGAATCTTCTCTTCATTCCTCCTGAGAGCTTCCTACATATTACATCCTTCTTATCATATATACCGAACTTCTTCAAAAGCTGTTCAGCCCTGGCCTTCGCCTCCGCTCTTGGAACCCCATGATAGCCTGCCTTGTTGACCAGGACCTCTTCTATAGGGAAGAATGGATCAATATCCTCTTCCTGCGGCGCTATACCGATCCTGTCCCGTGCCTCCTGGTATTCGGTTTCCACATCATATCCAAACACCTCTGCGCTTCCACCGGTTTTCTCCACGAGGCCTACAAGTATATTGATGAATGTAGTCTTCCCTGCACCGTTCGGACCTATCAAGCCGAAGAATTCTCCCTCTTCTATGGTTATGTCCACACCTTTCAGCGCCTGGATATCTCCGTAGTTCTTTCTCAGATTATGCGTCTCTACTGCAGGCATCTCTATCCTACATTTCTCCTGCAGGGATTAAAAAGTAGATGTCTTTAGATAGCGGGCCAGCTCTGGAGAATTTTTTTAGACGGGTTTGTGGTATAGCTGGTTTTCTCCCAGGCTGGTTTCTAGCCACTTTCTTTCATGCTCTTCTTTTTCTAGTGTTACTGTTTTTTTGTTGTGGTCTAGTTGTTTTATGTAGTCTTTGGGTGCTGAGTTGCCTGGTTCGGTGTTGTAGAGTAGTGCGTCTGTTTCTAGTTGTTCTGCGTATTTTTGGAGTGTTGTGTCTACTGCTTCTGTTACGGGTTTTCTTTTGAGGATGTTGGAGCTGGAGTTTACGCTGTTGATTGTTAGGTATTTTTCTCCGGTTTCTGGGTTTTGTGTTTTTGTGGTTATTGCTATGGCTTTGTGTTTTCCGGCTTGTATTTTGAGGAACTGTGTGTCTGGGTCTGCTATTTCTCTGAACAGTTCATCGTCTCTCGGTCCTTTTGGGAATATGCATGCTTCGTAGTCTTCTCCTGTTGGAATTTTTTGGAGGTCTTTGTCCCAGGCTTTTATTTGGACTGTGTTGGCGGTTATGTCGTCTGCTTCTAGTGCTATGCTTTGTGAGATTTTTTTGACTTTGTTGTAGGTTTTGTTTTCTTTTTTGAGATATTCCTGGTGTAGCTGTGAGAAACCCTTCTTCAGTATTTCCTGTTTCTCCTGTGAGTGGTTTTTTTCTAGGTATTTGAGGTAGTGTTTGTCTTTCAGTTCTTCTGAATCGTTTCCATCCAGTTCTTTTCTAACCTTGTCCTTGTCTATTCTGTCGAGTATTTCGTTCTGTATTGCTTTTTGTCTGTACTGGTCTCCCAGCTTTTCTAATTCGTTTTCTAATTCTTTTTTCTCTTTTACCAGGTTTTGTCCTTTGTCTTTTTCTCCTTTTTGGAATGCCTGGTCTATTTTTGTGGACAAGTTTGCCAGTTCTTCTGTTTTCTCCTGATACTCCTCGTCTTCTATATCGAATTTTCCTTTGTTTCCTTTCAGCATCTGCCCTAAAAGCTCCACACCTTGCCTGTATAGCTTTCTGTTAGCTTCTTCAGCGTCTTCTGTAAGCTCTTGCTTTTCACCTGTGCCTTTTATGTGTAGTGTTTCCTCGAAACCCTCTTTTTTTGTGTATTTTTCTGATCCGTTGTGGAATTCTTCTATAAAACGGTCTATATCCATATCTGTAGTCTCTTGTATGGTTTCTACATTTTCCAAGAGGTATTCGATTTTGTTAGATTTCAGAAGCCTGTCAACATTTTCATCCCTAACATCATAATCCTTCTGCACCTTCTCTCGAACAGTTTCCTTTATTTCTTTCAGCTGCTCGAACCTTTCCTGGTTGCTT
>CAZWHR010000094.1:0-4616 GCA_964633675.1 uncultured archaeon
ACCTCCTCACGTTTATTTCGGTCTGCCGTTCTTATCGCCTAATTATCTCGTTTCAGTATTTGGTATTCTTTGCGCCTCCGCGCCTTTGCGTTAACCAATCTTGTTGTTTTTTGTTGTTGCTATCGCCTACCGCCTATAGCCTATCGCCTGCCGTTTTCTGTTTTGTTGTTCCCAATCGCCAATCGCCCGTTGTTTCACACCCCCGCACCCATGCTCCCCCGCTCCCCTGCACCCTTGCTCCCCTGCCCAATCGCCCACCGCCTGCCGTTATAACACCCAACGCATAACGCATCACGCCCCACGCACCACGCATAACGCACAACGCAAAACGCTCAACGCAACAAACGCCACTAACGCCAATAACGCAAATAACGCTACTAACGCGACAAACGCAACACGCATCACGCCACACCGTTTTCCTGATTTGAGGCCCGGGCTCGGTAGCACAGGTAACTGATGACCAGGAAAAGAAATAGAACAACAATCGGCGTCGTCCGCCCGATACCGTGTCCCGAAAAGAAATGACAGGCAATTCCGCCGATTCCCCAGATAAAAAAACCGGCGAACGCCCATTCCGTGAGACGCTCGTGAAGATCCAGCAGAATCGCCCCACCCCCCAGCACCTTGGCCGTACCCAGGATCCACAGCAGATACACCGGCAAATCAAGAGCATGCATCGCCTCCCGAACCGGTTCGGGCCGAAAGAAGTCAACAACGCCAATCACGATCATTAACAGAGCAAACGCTCCCGGTGTGAACCTGATCAAAAGCCGTTTCATATAATGCGCAGAACCGCACAAAAAAGATGTAGCAAAACCACCACTCGAAGCTTCGCTTTCATCCGTCTCTGATAACGAAGCAAAACAGGAAAAAATTTCGCACAGGACAACCTCCGGTTCTTTTTCCATGCCCCACCGCCGATGACCGATCGCCTGCAGGTCCCGGCTTTCGCCAGTTTGCTTCCATCGCAATCTTGTTCGTGCGCTTCAGTTTTCCTTTTTTGCTGGTCGCTCCCCGCGTCTTCAAGACTTTGCGTTAAATTAATTTGTTGTTCCGTTGTTTCCGTTTGCCGTTCTTTGCGCCTCCGCGCCTTTGCGTTGAAAAATTTTGTTGTTTTTTTGTTGTTTGGTTGTTCCTATCGCCAATCGGCAATCGCCTATAGCCTGCCGTTTTAACGCCAAACGCAAAACGCTCAACGCAACAAACGCCACTAACGCCAATAACGCAACTAACGCCACAAACACAATAATATTTATCCTTATCTTCATCTACGGTTCTCCGGACCGTCCCAAGTCGGACATGGAGCACCATCTTTTGTTGAGATGGGTTGGGGTTCTGCCGGAGGTGTCGGATCCGGCATCATTCAGCAGCGATTGGATCCCGTAGGTCTCGGGATTTGAATGTAGAAATGATTTCAGCTGATCCAGGGTCACCCGTTTGTTGGACGTGATCAATTTGCCGTCCTCGATCTCGTAAAGCTGGTGATGGCCGGGAAGAGGGACCGTCGTTCCGTCCGGAGCATGCAGAAGAACAGGATCATGACTCTGGTCCACCGTATTTCTTTGGCCGTTCTCAGTTTCTCCTTCCTCCGGTTGGTTTTCGTTTTGGTGTATAAAAACAACGTAGGATAGCCGTCCAAACCGGGTTCCGTAATAAACCAGATGACGTTCTCCACCACGTTGTATGAACATTTCATCCTTATCCGTCCCCTCCGGCAAAAACCCGAGGCCCAATCCAATCAGCGTAGCGATGGCCGCGGTTGCCAGTAGCGTCACCCTGCTTGTGAACGACAAATCCCCCAGCCAGGACCGATTCCGGCGTTCGTTGTTTGTTGATTCGGGGGAACGGTTCTTATCTCCTTCTTCCTTCCGACGTTTCACCTTCTCGAGTGTCGGGTATTTTGCGGTCTCAAAAAACCCTTTTTGGTACTTTCGTCGTAGTACCCATTCCATCCAGAGCCCGATCAGGAACAAAATCACAAAGATCGAATAATCCACCCAGAGGGGGATGGGAAAAACGTTTTTGTTGAACGATATGGAGGAAAATTGCGACCCATCCAGAAGATTCAACACAATTGCGATCGGTGGCATAATCAGGAAACCCCACGCGTAAAGACGTGTGATGGCCCCGACAAATCGATTCCCGTGCAGAATACCGATGCCTCCACCGATAACGAAAATGGAAACAACAACACCAGGAACACCGAGAAGGTCCAGCTGGATCAATTTCACCAGATATTCTCCAAGACCGAGACCACCAAACAACACCCACAGAGCGGCAATGAGGAGCAGCCCCCACGAAGTGGCGTCGTCGTTATTCATCGAACCTTCCGGGGCGGAGGGAGTGGCATCCTGCATATATACCGGGCCGTTATAACGAAGTAACGAATGAAGAACCCGTACTTACATGGAAATCCGTCCGAATGTCAGGGTAACCAGATCCAGAAAAAATTGAAATGGAATGAAAAGGTTCGGACCGGAAGAAAAGACGTGAAAACGAGTTGCTCCAACGATCAACGCAGAGTAGAAATCCGCAATACGAAACTCGAAAGAGACGACCGGACGACTTCCGTGGACTATAGATAAATATTCTTATAATTCATCAAAGAGGAGGCTGCCAGATTCGAAATCCGACATAGGTGAAGAGGCCCCCGGTGATTCCTAAACCCCCCATGAAAGCTATGTGAATGAAGAAATCAACTCGCGCTGACTGCTCCTCTGTTAATCGATAAACGGCGTAAAGAAGAACGACAAGCAATACGGGAAACCAGGAGGAGAAAACGATGGTGTGAATAATCGGATACACCGTTGCGGAAAAAGTTCTTAGATCCTGGTAATAAGACTGTGATAATTTTGTAAACGGATCCGTACCCGTGGAAGGAACAATGAAGTAATAAAAAAGAAAAGTGCCAAGCCACACCATAGACGTCCATACACAAAGTGTCATAAATGATTTCGGTGAGCCGGTGTCTAGATCATTTCTTAACGTTTGGTCATTTCCCATTGCCCTTTTATTCTCCCCCAAGCACGATCATTCGTCAACCGTTGGGCGGCCATTTCAGCCCGCCTCTTTTTTTGTTTGTCGTTCTTCGCGCCTTCGCGCCTTTGCGTTAACCAATCTTGTTGTTTTTTGTTGTTGCTATCGCCTACCGCCTATAGCCTATCGCCTGCCGTTTTCTGTTTTGTTGTTCCCAATCGCCAATCGCCCGTTGTTTCACACCCCCGCACCCATGCTCCCCCGCTCCCCTGCACCCTTGCTCCCCTGCCCAATCGCCCACCGCCTGCCGTTATAACACCCAACGCATAACGCATCACGCCCCACGCACCACGCATAACGCACAACGCAAAACGCTCAACGCAACAAACGCCACTAACGCCAATAACGCAAATAACGCTACTAACGCCATTAACGCAACTAACGCCAATAACGCTAATAACGCGACATACGTCCCACGCATCACGCTTAACGCAACCAACGCCACTAACGCAACAAACGCATAACGCACCAAACCGACACGAGTTGATCATCCTACATATCCACGCCAAAAAATGGTAATATAAAAACCCGAAGAGGGAACATCGAACGATTACTTCACTGGCGAATATGGCAAAAAATGAAAGGGGCAAAAATAGAATAGATACCGATCCGGAGATCATGTCCGGAAAACCGGTGATCCATGGGACTCGTGTACCCGTTGAAACAATACTTCGAAAGCTAAGCGAGGGGGCAACCGAGGATGAAGTACTGGAAGCCTATCCCCAATTAGAGCCGGAGGACCTCAAAGCGGCACTGGAATACGGAGCCGACGCCGTTTCCCTCAAAGAATCCATATCTTCTTAAGTTCATTCCTGCATGCGTTTGCTGATTGACGAAAGCTGGGATTACTCCATCGTTACATACCTGAGGGAAAATGGATTTGACGTAACGTCTGTTCTGGAGGAACATCCGGGAGAAAAAGACAAGGAGATATTGCGAAAAGCCAGGAAAGAAAACAGAGTTCTTCTCACGGAGGATCGTGATTTCGGACGAGAAATATTTTTAAGTGAAGAAGCGGAAGTTGGTGTGATACTCCTTCGCTATCCGTTTCGGACAAAATCCCACATCAAGAAATCGATCCGGAAACTATTAACCCGGACCGATCAAGAAAAGATTGCCAATTCATTTACCGTAGTTACACCGGGGGACATCCGTTTCCACAAACTGCCCTCTCAGGAAAATCGGTAAATCCAGCGACTTTTGAGCTTGAACCATGAGGCCAGGAACGTAGCCCACCTGTTCGTCCCATCAACTCAAATCCCGTCCAATCTGTTTGTTGTTTACACCTCACGTACCACACCCATAGCCGGTTGTGGCCGGCTCCCGACAACCACAGACGACAGGATCGTGGTGCGGCCTTCCCAGCCTGCCTATTTTTTGTTCGTCGTTCTTCGCGCCTTCGCGTTAATTAATCTTGATGTTTTCTTGTAGTTTGGTGGTTCCTATCTCCAATCACCCACTGTTTCCCACCCCTGCCCCCTTGCTCCCCCGCTCCCGTGCACCCATTCTCCCCCGCACCCCAGCACCCATGCACCCCAGCACCCTTGCACCTCCGCTCCCTTGCTCCCAAGCACCCGTGC
>CAZWHR010000095.1:0-4570 GCA_964633675.1 uncultured archaeon
GCATATGCCAGAAGCTTCTGTGTGTTCTGGAATTTAGCCTTGTCTTTAGGATTGTTAAGGTCCCAGGGAATAATCTCTGAACCTACCAGTAGCTGTAGTATTATGGATGCTGATACAATAGGACCAATACCTAGGGTGATAAGGGTACCTATCTGTGCTCCAAGAATGGTCTGAAAGGTCTGGAACTGCTCGAGCTGTGCAGCTGAGGCTCCTGTAACGGTTATCTCACTCATCAGAAAGTAGAGAAAAAGTATAGTGCCTGTCCACGTGAGCTTTTCCTTGAAACTTAGGTTATGCTTCGGTTTCTTCACCGAGGGAAGAAACTCCGCTATAGTTGCTATAATCGACATCTTCCAACACAGCCTTTTTTAGTCCTGTTTTATGGCCTGATTGCCGTTCTCCTCTATCTTCTCTTCAGCCCTTGAGGAAAAACTCTTGGCCTTGACGTCTATATCTCTTGTAAGCCGTCCTTTTCCTAGAACCTTGTCGAATCCTGCTTCTTCAGCATCGAATATGTATGTACCGTCTTTCTCCTCTGCCACTCCTTCTTCTACAAATCTCTCTATATGTTGGTCTATATCAAGCAGGTTGATTGTATCGTCCTCTTCCTGAAGCCCCTGTGGCCTTTCAAATCCCTTCTCTCCAAGATAGTCGGGCTCTACGGACTGCTTCTTGTGCTTCGCCTTCTTACCAAGCCCGGCTTTTCCACGTCCTCCACGGCTACCTGCTCCCCTGTTCTTCTTTGAGGATCCGTGTCCGTGTGTTCCGCTTCCTCTATCTTTGTTTCCCATATTATATCACCTTTGACATCCTCTTTAGGAGGTTCTCTATATCCTCTCCCCTTTCTCCCAGGGAGCCTCCCTGTCTGTAGTGTGTTCTGGTGTCCTTGTAACCCTTCTTTGGAGGCCTGAAATTTAGAACGGTAATACTTTCAGGATCAAATTCTTCATTTTTTTCCTCGGCCAGCTCCTCTGCTGCATCCTTGCCAATATTTCCGAAGGTTATGAAGTCCTTGCATTTCTTCAACATGCCCTTTAGTTCCTCTCTTTCAGGGAGGACTGCTGCCTGGTTCTTCCTCTCTAGCCCGAGGTTGTCAAGGGTCTCCCTGACTGTATCGTTGACATCTGGCTGTCCTCTAACTCTTACTGCTATATACATCTATCTACACCTCTCCGACTCTGAGTCCTGTGTTCTCCTTTATCTGGTCTGTAACTCTCATCTGGTTTATGTTCTTGAAGGCGTTGAAGGTTGCTTTCATAATGTTCTCCGAGGTCCTTGTGTTACCTCTGGACTTTACCCAGAGATCCTGTATACCTGCAAGCCTGAGCATCTTCTTGACCTCGTCTGAAGCTGCAAGTCCTGTTCCCTTTGGAGCGGGCTTCAGCTCTACCTCTACTGATCCTGACTTACCCTCTGCCTTGAAAGGTATTGTAGTAGGTTCTGTGCCACGATCCTCCCATGAACCGTTGCCACGCCGAATCTCTATAAGGTTGAGCTTGGCGTTCTGCCTTGCCTTGTCTATTGCCTCTCTAGTATCTGAAGCATATCCTTCTGCAAGACCTACCAGCCCATTTCCATTACCTATGACTGCCATTGTCTTAGTCTTGAACCTTCTTCCAGACTTGTGCATCCGTACAGTTCTCTTTGAGACAGTTCTTCTCTTTCCCCCGCCTTTTCCAGGGCTTCCTCCGATAAGAATTACTTCATCCTCAAGGTTAGGCACAAGCTTGTCGATTATCTCCGGTTCTCTCAGAGGCCTCTGATGTGTGAGTGCCTCGTGTATATTTGTTATTTCTCCTGCCTTAACCTTCTTACCTAGCAGTGTCTTGGGCCGCCATATCTCGTTGTTCTCTTCTTCCATTTTTTACACCTCTAGCTGTCCTCTATTTCATCCTTTACTTCTTCGAAGTTTTCAACTATCCCGTTTTCCCTGTACTCCTTTATATGTTCGCCTCTCAGCCGGGATTCCTCGGGGAATGCTTTTTCATCTGTATTAACTTGAACACCTGCATCCTTCAAGCCTTTAACTGCTGCGTAGATCCTTGTGCCGTACTGCTTGTTCTGCAGGCCTATGTCAACTACTGCTTGATCCAGACCCTTATCTAGTGCTCTGTTACCTGCAAGGAAACCTGTAAGATATGCTGCAGGAAGGTTGCCTGTATGATTATCCCATCCCAACTTGCCAAGGTTCTTGCTGAATGCTGATACCTCTGTAACGTCTCCACCTCTATCGTAAAGCACTAATTGAACTCGAGTATGCTGGTTACTTCTACGTACTACTGCACGAGGCTTCCCTGACTTTATAAGCTCCAGCCTCTTCTCGTAGTCTGTCTTCTGCTCCCTTCTTCTCCTGTGCGGTAGCTTGTAATCTGGTCCTGTTGCCATCCCTCTTCACCTCTAGTTTTTCACGTTCTTATCGATATAGATCTCCATATGTTTCTTGCTTCGGAAGAAGCCTCCCTTTGCCATGTCGTACATCTTCCTGTAGCTACTTGAGTCAAGCTCTCCTTCATCCCTCATCTCTTTAAGCCTCTTCCGGAGAGCCCTGATCTTCTCCTGCCACTCTTCCTTGCTGTCCTTCCTGCTGTCCTTGCTTCCCTTCTTCTGTCCGTGGCCTTTACCTCTACCTCTTTTGGCCTGTTCGTGCTTCTCTCTGGCTCTTCCTCTACTGTTACCTTCGTCCTTCTTCTTCTGTATTGTACCTGCCTCTATGAGGTTCCTGATATCCTCTCTAGTTATGGCTCCCTCCACCTCTTCCTGCCTGCCAGGATCTATCCATACCTTGTTCTCCCCTACACCTAGGATGTCGGATGCCATCTTTTTCTGGGTCTTAAGATTCATCAGTCTTTCACCTCAGTTGTTTTTAAAGTCCACATCGGAACCGGGCTCCAATATCATGTACTTGTTGAACACCGTGTCGCATTTTGGACAGGTCTTTCTATTGTCCTCTGCCTTATCGTTCTCGTCTCCGAAATACCCACATTTCGGGCATTTACCCTTCCCTGCCTTGAAAAATGATGTTCCTACCATTTTTTGAAACCCTTTTAATCCTCGATCTGCTCGACTTGATCAAGCAGTTCGTGTCTCTCTTCAATCTGGTCTTCTAAAAGCTTTTTAACCTTTTCACGGTTCCTTCCTTCTTTCTCCATCTCAAGCATCTTGTCCAGATTGAAGGTTCTGTCGTTTGAAAACACCTTCTTCAGATCTTCTGCACCAAGCAGTACAAGATCCTCATAGGGCGGACCTCCGCTCCACCTGGCTTCTCCACCCGTATCTTCCTCTTCCTCGAACTCTATGAAGCATCCGGGGTGGAACCTTCTAAGTGTATCGTCCTCCTCATGCATTATGGTCTCTTCCCTTGGCTCAAACCTGTCGTCACAGTTTGCGCATCTCATTGTTCTTCCTCCTCTTCTTCGGCTTCTCCAATTTCTTCTTCCTCTTCTTCTCCGGTTTCTTCTCTACCTGCATTCAATACCTTAACACCTTTCTCTTCTGCCTTATCCAGTATCTTCTCTCTCTTCCTTCCTCCGACTTTTGAGGCTATCCTTGCTGCATCTGTCTCTGGATCTAGTTCTTCTACTTCTTCAGGCCTGTTAACAATAATGTCTTTGTATCCGGATGGATGAAGACCTCTTATATCTTTCGGCGTCCTGTGTCCTACACCGGGCAGTGTCTTTCCGTACTTCTTACCCAGCCTTGAATTGCTATGCTTTCCTCTAGGCCTTCTCCAGGAGCTGCCAACCCTGTTGTGCTTATGGCTGTTCTGCCTGGCAAACTTTTTCTTCTTATCTTTCTTTGACATCAATCATTCACCCTTCTCTGTAAGATATATGCCGTCCTGGAACTTTCTCGGGTCTCTCGTCCCCTTGCTACATTCCTGTTCTATCCTTGCAGCGGTCTGTGAGACGTTCTCCTTGTCCGGGCCTCTTACCGTCACTTCGTCATCATCCACATTTACCGAGACGTTGTCCATCACCTCTACCCTCCTCGGTGCTCTCTCACCGATGAAGTTCTGTATCACCACGTTGTCCCCCTCTGTCTTGACTGTCATAGGAAAGTGGGCGTAGACAGTCTTCAGCTTGTATACATAGTCTTCCTGAACGCCTTCTATCATGTTCTGTATATGGGAGGCATATGTTCCAAGTATCGCCTTGTCGTCCCGCTTTTCCGATCCGGTTGATATCTTTACAGACCCTTCTTCCACATCTAAACTGGTGTCAGGATGGTCAAACTCCTTCTCAACCTCTTTATCGCCTGAGCTAACCCTGATAACTTCTCCTTCCTTCTCCACTTCTATATCCTCAGGTATATCTATTTCTTTTTCCATTTTTTCCACCTCAGTAGACGTAGGCCAGCAGCCTTCCTCCTAGTCCTTCCTCCTGCGCCTCTCTATGGGTCATAACTCCTTTAGGAGTCGTGATTATAAGGTCTCCGAACCCTCTTGCAGGGAGGTATCGCTTCTCGTATTCCTGGTATCCGTCTTTTGAGACCGAGAACCTTGGCTTGATTGCCTTACATTCGTTCAGCGCCTTCCCGATCTCTACCTTGAACTTTCCTCCCTTTCCGTCCT
>CAZWHR010000096.1:0-4490 GCA_964633675.1 uncultured archaeon
GGCGGATAGGGTGAAAACAGGGAAAAAGAGGAGAAAAAGCAAATGCTTTATAAAGGACATCAAGACCGAGAGCTTAGGGCTCAAATAGGAAAGAAGAAGATATTATTTATCCAAAATTCAAGAAAAAAATAAAAAAACCAGCTGGGTCTTTTATTTATTCTTCCGCGGCAATTCCTTTACTTTTAGCCAGCAATGAGCCCATAGAGCCATGCGCTATTTGACACTCCTTTTCCTCAGCTTTCTTTCGATAAAAGGGTTTTCTCAAGGGCCACCCCTCCATCCTAAGATGGAGATGTATCCACCTTCCACCTACAAGGAGCACAACCAGATCTTTTCAGCAGAGAGAGATTCCCGTGGAGGCATGTGGTTCGGGACAGCCGACCTAGTTATGCATTTCACAGGTGAAGATTGGGAAAAGTTTCCTACACGCAAAGGGATGGGTGTTTTGGCCTTGGAAATTGACGAAAAAGGGCGAGTTTGGGTGGGAGGAACGAGCTCTTTCGGTTTTTTAAGAGTTGTACCGCCTAATAATTCGCCCAAGAAAGTAGAGCAAAAGGGAAAACCTTATAAAAAAGCTGGAAAATCAGATACAACTAGACTCACTAAAGCACCCGGTCATCAAGAATACGTTTCTCTGGTTCACCTTCTTCCCGATTCCCTGAAGGACTTCGGCAATGTTTGGAAAATTCATATTACTAAAGAAGATATAATATTCAATGCATATAATGCAATATTCGTGCTTAAAAAAAACATAAACCTCTCATCCTCTAAAAAAACGGAATCCGGAAAAAGCGGCTCCTCAAAAATCAATGTCATTCGGCCTAAGGGAAGCTTTCGGAGATCCTTTGAAGTGAATGGAGAAGTATGGATTCAGGATCGCGGTCATGGTTTTTTTCGTTTTGAACCTGGAAGGAATGAACAAGTTAAAAAGGACACCCTCATAAAGCTTCCTGAAAGTGAAGCTTTTGCTAGCAAGATCGTCTCTGACATAATCGACCATGTTCCCGGAGTTCTTCCAGCTAAAAGGGAAAACAGTCATGAATCGGTTTTGATCGTCACCGCCGAAAGCGGGCTTTATCGTTATAACTACGAAGCTTCCTCTTTGTCTGAAGAGGAAAGGATCTCTCCCTTTGGTAAAGAGAACTGGTCATTTTTCAAGAAGGGCGGATTTTCCGGCGCCCTCCCTCTCGAGCCATCCAAAAATCCCTTTAGTGCATGCCTTGCCCTAAGCTCTATAAAGAACGGCGTAATTCTTTTGGACAGTAACGGCCGAGCCGTTCTACAATTGGAGCAAGAAGACGGAATGCTGACTAATCATATCTGGGAAACGATCCGAGGTGAACCAGGATCCGGCAGTCTATGGAGTGCGACTGATCAAGGCATTGTCCGTTGGACTCCCGGAGACCCTAGAACCTTCGCTTGGGAAGGAAAATCTTTTTCTGGTAGTGTTGGCGACATTATTCGTTATAGGGGGCAATTATTCATCGGGACCAGTCAGGGTTTGTTCCTACGTGAAATAAAAAAAAGAAGCGGGAAAAATTCATGGCGACTGATCTTAGAGGGTCGATGTCATGACCTGCTCACTATAAAAAATAGCATATCAAGGAAAAGAAGCTTTCTTGTGGCGAATGCAGAAAAAGATCTTATCCAGGTCCGTGCAAAAAAGAAAACTCCAAACAACCGCAGCGAACAATGGACATTTCAACAGGTGAGCAGGAAGAACAGCTACTGTTTAACATCGCTTCCAAATGCTGGTAATAGTCCATGGATCGGCTACGGAGGTCGGGACGGGATCGTTCTTCTTTCCAAAAGAAAAGAGGAATGGATCGAACAACTCCATATCGATAAGCTCCCTGAAGAAGTGGTTTCACTTAAAGCATCACCCAAAGTTTCTTGGGAATCAAAAAACAAAGGGGTCGTCCTTTGGGCTGGGTTTCGAACCAAGGGAGGTTTCAGTCTCAGGCTTGACAGCACTTACTTAGCACAGGTGAAACAAGACGAAAGCCTCCATAAAGTGAGTTACGAAGAATTATCTGAGAAAGGAAAAAAGGGGATAACCCTTTACCCTTTTGTAGGAAAAGGAAAAACCAGAAAAGGGCTCCCACAAGGAGAGGCCCGTTTCTTCCACCTTCGAGACCATATCGTGGCAACTACATCATCAGGCCTTTATCGGTTCGTAAAGAAATCTCATGGCACTTTCCGATGGGTATCGGACACATCTATGGGATGCCTTTTTGGGAAATGCCAAGAAAAAACGAAGGAAAAGGGGGTTCAAAGTGTCTTTCGCTTGAAAGAGGACGGTGACGGGTCAATTTGGGTAGAGTCTGAGCATCCTTACCATCTCATCCCTAAAAATAATGGGGAATATCAAATCGATAGCCTTCCCTTTAAGGGAATGAACTTGAGTAATAGAGTCTTTTTTCCGGAAAGAAGTGCCATTACATGGATGGGCGGACATAATGGCCTTATGCGCTATGACGAGAATGTAACAAAGGACTTTGCTCAGGCTTACAGCTGTCTCATCCGGCAAGTGACCGCTCCTCTTCAAGACACCTCAAAGGAGAAAAAGGATTCGCTCCTTTTCGGGGGGTTTTACCGAAAGCCTGCCCCAGAAGATAGCCTTTTGGGCTGGAAAAGGGCATGGAAACAGCCAAAGGCATTCATCCCTACCCTACCATACGAAATGAATGGTTTCACTTTCCATTATGCTGCTCCATACTACGAAAATCAGGAAAAGGTTAAATACAGCTATCGCCTCCAAGGCTTTGATAAAGAGTGGAGCCAGTGGAAAAAGGAGACTCGAAAGGAGTACACAAACCTTCCGGAAGGCAGCTACACCTTCAAGGTGAAGGCGAAAAATGTTTACGGGGTGGAGAGCAAGGTCGCCGAATATCAATTCAGGATCCTTCCTCCCTGGTACCGGACCTGGACCGCTTACGGAGGCTATACCATAGCTGGAATCGGCTTCATTTGGCTCCTTCTTTGGTTGAACAGCAGACGATTAGTGGCACAGAAGCAGCGCTTGGAACGGATCGTCGAAGAGCGGACCCAGGAGATCAGAGAGCAAAAAGAAGAAGTTGAGAAACAAAGGGCTGTAGCCGAAGAACAAAAGCAAGAGGTCGAGAAAAAGAACCAAGCTCTCGAAGAGGCCAACGAGACGATCACTCATCAGAAAGAAGAGGTTGAAGAACAAAAGGAGAAGGTCGAGGAAGCCCACCGTGAGATCACAGCCAGCATCGATTACGCCAAGAAGATCCAGAATGCACTCCTACAGTCCGAGGAATACGCTACCGAGCACCTACCGGGACATTTCATCCTCTTCAAACCACAAGCTACTGTTAGCGGTGACTTCTTTTGGGTGAAAGAACAGAAAGGGCACCTCTATTTTGCGGCCATTGATTGTACAGGGCACGGGGTACCAGGGGCTTTTATGTCCATGCTCGGGATCAGCCAGCTCAACGAGATCATGGCGGCAAGAGAATTGCCGACTCCTGGAGAGATCCTTACCGTGCTACGAAAACGGGTGGTGGCCGAACTAAGCAGCGGCGATCCCGAGGAAGGAGCTAAAGACGGAATGGATGCAGCCTTAGTAAAGATCCCGCTTGAAAAAGCCCCAAACTCCAAGTCAAAATCCAAAAAGATAGAGTTCGCTGGAGCGAACAATCCGCTCTACGTCGTGAAAAATGAAATAGCAGAAGCGATCCCGGAAGTGGCCTTTTACCAACACGGAGATAAGCTAATAGGGAAAGATCATGACCCTTCGAGGATCAAACCCTTCAAGAAGAATTCGGACGGCTTCGAGGTTAAGGGGGACAAAATGGCAGTGGGTTACGAACCGGGCGCACCAGAACTGTTCACCACGGCAGAAATAGAGGTTCCCCCTAAGGCCATGCTTTACCTTTTCTCCGACGGTTACGCCGACCAGTTCGGTGGGCCGAAAGGGAAGAAGTTCCGCTACGGACCATTTAAGGAGCTCCTGGCAAGGATCCATACCATGACACCTGAGGACCAAAAAGAAGAATTAGACCGCGTTTTCGAAGAGTGGAAAAAGGGCCAAGAGCAAGTGGATGATGTTTGTGTAGTTGGGGTTAGGGTTTGAATTTTGGACTGAAACTACCGGCTTATGGTGGTGGATGACATAGAAACCGATTTTTCGGGTTCTACCATATTTAAATCCCTGTCCGAAAATCGGGTCCGGTGCAAAATGGCAATGAGATCTGATCAACTCACTCCTTAACCACCCTTATCACGTTATTCTTGCCATCATTCCCCCAAAGCTCCACGAGGTAAAGTCCGTTCTCTTCCCCGAGTTCAAGCTGAAAGCTTGATGGACCATCGATATCACGCTCCCGGACCAATCTTCCGGAGGCATCCCTGACCTTTACATGAAGCTTTTCATTGCGGTCCAGTAGCTCGACCGTGACCTTATCCGTCGTCGGGTTGGGATGGACGCTCAATTTGCCTTCCAGTTCGTTTTTGGCGATCCCCAC
>CAZWHR010000097.1:0-1539 GCA_964633675.1 uncultured archaeon
TCGATGACCACGGCCACGCCCTGCGGGTCGAGCACCTCCTCGATCGCGTCCCGAATCTGAAGGGTCATGCGCTCCTGAACCTGGAGGCGCCGCGCGAAGCCGTCGACCACGCGCGCCAGCTTGCTCAGGCCCACGATCTGCCCGTCCGGGATGTAGCCGATGTGCGCCTTTCCGAAGAACGGCAGCAGGTGATGCTCGCAGAGTGAGTAGATCTCGATGTCCCGTACCAGGATGATCTCGTCGTAGCGCTCCTCGAAAAGCGCGGAGCGTAGCATCTCCCGGGGCTGCGTCAGGTACCCCTGCGTGAGGTACTGCAGCGACCGGGCGACCCGGCCGGGCGTATCCTGCAGGGCGTCTCGATCCGGATTCTCCCCGATCGCCTCGAGGATCGTCCGGACGGCCTCTTCGATGCGGGCGCCCTGATCCTCGTCGTAGACCTCCTGACGGGGACCGACGGATACGGGGGAGGGGGTGCCGTCGTCGCTCGGCGGTTCGGGCGCCTCGGGCGGCGTGGAGGGCGTACTCATAAATGAGGGATGTGGGAGGGGGGTAGAATCGAGGGGCAGTTCAGGATTCGCCGCGGTACTCGACCACGTTGCGCGGGGTCTCGTAGACGGTCACCGCGTGCAGAAGATCGTCGGGAAGCTCCGGCTCGATCTCGTTCCAGAACGCGATCGCCACGTTCTCTGTGGATGGAATCCGGTTGGCGAGAAACGGTACGTCCTCGTTGAGATTTTTGTGGTCGCACGGCTCGACGATCCGCTCCTTCATCAGCGCCTTCAGATCGCGGAGGTCGTAGACGAGACCGGTCTCGGGATCGGGTTCCCCGGCCAGGGTCACCTCGACCACGTAGTCGTGGCCGTGGTAGGCCTCGCTCGCGCACCGACCGAACACCTCCTCGTTCCACTCCTCCGAGCGGTCGGGGTTGCGCAGGCGGTGGGCCGCCGAGAAATGTACCTGCCGGGTGATGTAGACCGTGGACATGGAGGGACCCTCGCTCGAACCGGAAAGCCTTCATCAAACCGGCCGTCGAACGAGAGGGTTTCGCCTTTGCCGGCCGGGGTGGTATCCTAGGGGACGGAGAAAACGTCCATTTCTCGCAGAACACATCCTCCGCCCGATGGCCCCCGAGAAGACCCTCTTCCAGAAGATCGCCGACGGGGAGGTCGATGCCGACATGGTCTACGAGGACGACCGCTGCATCGCCTTCCGCGACATCAATCCGCAGGCGCCCGTCCACGTGCTGGTGGTCCCCCGCGAACCGATTCCGAGCATCAACGACCTCGAGGAGGAACACGAGGCCCTGAGCGGCCACCTCCTTACGGTGGCGAGCGAACTGGCCGAGGAGCTCGGCGTCGCGGAGGACGGATATCGGCTGGTCTTCAACTGCGGCGACGCCGCCGGTCAGTCGGTCGACCACATCCACCTGCACCTCCTGGGTGGACGTTCGCTCCAGTGGCCTCCCGGATGATCACCCTCGGCGTCACGGGCGGCATCGGAAGCGGGAAGACGACGGCGTGCCGGGAGCTCGAGGATCTC
>CAZWHR010000097.1:1571-4453 GCA_964633675.1 uncultured archaeon
GTGCCATCGCGGAGCGGTTCGGAGAGAACGCGTACCGCGAAGACGGAAGCCTCAACCGGAGCTATCTGGCCGATCGGGTGTTCGAGGACGAGGAGGAGCTCGGCGCGCTCAACGAGCTGGTCCACGAGCGGGTGCGTGAGGCGTTCGAGGCCCGGCGCAGGGCCGAGGAGGAGGCCGGAACCGATCTGCTCGTCGAGGAGGCGGCGCTGATCTTCGAGACCGGTGCGGACCGATTCCTCGATGCGGTGCTCGTCGTCGACGCGCCCGAGGAGGCGCGGATCGCCCGCGTGGTCGAGCGAGACGCGGTGACGCCTTCGGCGGTGCGGGCCCGCATGGAGCATCAGTGGCCGACCGAGAAACTGCGCGCCCGCGCCGACTACGTCATCGACAATACGGGAACGGAGGAGGAGCTGCGGGCGAAGGTCCGCGAGCTGTACCGCGAGCTCATCCGCTCAGCTCGCTGATCGTGCCTTCGTCGAGCTCGGAGAGATCGTCGTCCGGCTCGGCATCCTCCTCCTGGAGGATCAGGTGCCCCATCCGATCGCGCTTCGTCTTGAGGTACTGCTCGTTCACCTCGTTGGGCGGAATTTCGATCGGCACCCGATCGACGATCTCCAGCCCGTAGCCGGCGAGCCCCACCCGCTTGGTGGGGTTGTTCGTCATGAGGCGTAGCTTCCGAATCCCGAGATCGCGGAGGATCTGACACCCGATCCCGTAGTCCCGGTGGTCCATGTCGAAGCCGAGCGCCTCGTTGGCCTCGACGGTGTCCATCCCCTCCTCCTGGAGCTTGTAGGCCTTCAGCTTGTTGAGCAGGCCGATTCCCCGGCCTTCCTGCTTCATGTAGAGAACCACGCCGCGGCCCTCCTCCTCGACGGCCGCCATGGCGCGCGCGAGCTGATCTCCGCAGTCGCATCGCCGGGAACCGAAGACGTCCCCCGTCACGCACTGCGAGTGTACCCGCACGAGCACCGGATCGTCCTCGTCCCACTCGCCCATGACGAGGGCGAGATGGGTCTCGTCGGTGAGCTTCTCGCGGTAGGCGACCAGGTCGAAGTCGCCGAAATCCGTCGGCAGATTGACGGTCACCGACCGCTCAATGAGCCGCTCCTGCCGCATCCGATAGGCGATCAGGTCCTGAATGGAGATGAGGTGCATGTCGAACCGGTCGGCGATCTCGACCAGCTCCGGCACCCGTGCCATCGTGCCGTCCTCGTTCATGATCTCGACGAGCACACCGACCGGCGGCGCTCCGGCGAGGCGCGCCAGATCCACGGCGGCCTCCGTGTGGCCGGCCCGGCGAAGGACGCCCCCGTCCATCGCGCGTAGCGGAAAGACGTGCCCCGGTCGCCCGAAATCTCGGGCACTCGCCGTTGAATCGGCCAGGGCCCGGATCGTCTTCGCCCGATCAGCCGCCGAGATACCAGTGCTCGTGCCCTCTCGATAGTCGACCGACACCGTGAAGTGGGTGTCCTGAAGGCCCGTATTCTGATCGACCATCGGCTCGAGCTCCAGCTCGTCGGCCCGTTCCTCGGCGACGGGACAGCAGATGAGGCCCCGCCCGTGGGTGGCCATGAAGTTCACCTGCTCGGCGGTGATGCGGTCGGCCGCCCCGACGAAGTCCCCCTCGTTCTCCCGGTTCTCGTCGTCGACCACGATGACGAGGCGACCGTCGCGGATGTCCGCGACCGCTTCCTCGACGGAACTGAACGTTTCCGAGTCGAAAGAGTCCGTCATACGCTGTACACTGGACCTGATGAGGAACCGAGAATCCCGACCCGGGACCGTGCCCGGGTACCTACGGGGTGGGGAAGCCCGAGGCGGGGGTTCTACAGGCGAGATCGGCTCCAGGTTCGAGAAGGATCAGTCAGAATCCTCCTTGGAGGGGACCCGTGAGATCGCCTGCTTTTCGATGCGGACCTTCACCTGGGAGTCGACCTGAGCGAGGACGCTGTCCTCGTCCACCTGAGTGACCTTCCCGTGCAGGCCGCCGACCGTGACGATGCTGTCTCCCTTCTCGATCGCCTCGATCATCTCTTCCTTCTCCTGCTCCCGCTTGCGCTGCGGGCGGATGATGAAGAAGTAGAAGACGGCGACGATCAACACGAGCGGGAGAATGGCACCGATCAAACCGCCGCCTCCCTGACCGGAGGCACCCGCGAGAAACACGAAGTAGAGCAGAGCCATGAGCAAATGATGCGATTCGGTGGAGGCGCGCAATCAAATAAGATACAGACTCCCTCGTGAAAAAAATGCAAACTAGGACTCACGGGCGGCCCATTCGCCGGCTTCCCAGCGTTTTCACCCTGCGCACCGACTCCCTCCCCCACCGGGGCCCTTTTGAGGTCGCCGGAGTTCCGTAGATCGACCGTTTTCCGTTCTTCCATGACGACCGTCGAACTCCACGAACCCGGCCCCATCGAGGAGGCCGACCTGCAGCTCACCGACCGACCCGTGCCCGAACCCGGCCCCGGCCAGCTCCGGCTTCGGGTGCACGCGTGCGGACTCTGCCACACGGACCTCCACACGATCGAGGGCGACCTCGATCTCCCGCACCGCCCCCTCGTGCCCGGCCATCAGATCGTGGGAACGATCGAGGAGCGCGGACCGGATGCCGACCGATTCGGACCCGGCGAGCGGGTGGGCGTCGGCTGGCTCTACGATACCTGCGGCGCGTGCCGATACTGCGAGAGCGGACGGGAGAACCTGTGTCCGGACGCCCGGTTCACGGGGCTCGACGTGAACGGCGGTTACGCCGAGCACGTGATCGTCGAGGAGTCCTTCGCTTATCCGATCCCCGAGGTATTCTCCGATGCGGACGCCGCTCCCCTGCTCTGCGCCGGCATCATCGGCTACCGCTCGCTGCGCCGGAGCGGTGTCGAGCC
>CAZWHR010000098.1:0-1078 GCA_964633675.1 uncultured archaeon
AGCGTTGAGGGCGCTGTCCCGTAGGGGTTCCGGGGTTCGAATCCTCGCCTCCGCACTCTAAAGGACTGTTCGGGTTAGCCCCGGGTTTGGGAACGGTGATTCTAAACCTGTTCACACGAACCTGTAATTCATCCTAACTCTCTTCTTTTTACATTCCATACATCCTAGATTTCAACAAGTAAACAAATATCTTCAGAACCTGTAGAAAGGTTTATACATTTATACATTTTTGGAGTTGGAGGGAAGATTTATAAAGGAGCAGTTTAATAGGTAGTTTGTGGATTAAATATGGGATATCGAGAGAGGAATAGAGAGGAAGGTTGGTTGGATTACTTGAATAATATTGTTACATATACTATAGCAGGTGTAGCCGTTGCAGGAGGGCTTTGGTTCTGTTCTGAAAGCTACCAGCCCAGAGATACAGCGGTACAGGAATCCACTTCTGAGGAGAGCTATATGTTTGACGTGCCAGAGGACAATGAAGTATATCAAGAGATAAAAGAAGATATCAGGGACAGTACTTATAAGACACATGTAGTAGCAGAATACGAGTTTGTCAAGGAAGATGAAGAACCTGGCTTTGGATGGGGTAATTCGGAGGCCTTCAAGAAGAATATAGCTGTAGAGGAGGCTGAGAAAGGGAAAGGAATTCAGTTCCCTAATCTGAAGGGTTACAAAGAGGACTTCTACAATGAAGCATTGGAGAAGGATGTCTTTTCGTTGAAAATAAATGAGGAGGGCTTGATAGAGTTAGGTAGTCATGGAACCTCCACTGCTATAGCTGAGGACGAGAATCAGACCGGCTTTTGGACAGCCGATCATTTGATACCTCCCAAAGAAATGAAGACTTATGGAGGGATCTTGAAGCGCCAGAATTTTGAAACTTTCTACAAAGTTGGATATATTAACGAGGATGGCGAGAAAGTAGAGAAAAAGGTAGAAATGGATTTAGCATATAGAAATAGAGACCTAGATACCGCTGTTTTCACGGCAAATACAGCGGGAGAGGATGTTGAGATTCCAAGACCTGATGTGAATGATTCTTTTGCAGATATTGATCGTATAGATTTAGGTAACG
>CAZWHR010000098.1:1088-4447 GCA_964633675.1 uncultured archaeon
CTGGAGAAGGCGTGGACGGTTGGGAGATTCACAAGCTACGGTCTGAACGAGGAATCTAAAAAATTCAGTTGGGATGACGAAGCTTTCTACATAATGGACAAGCATACCAATCCCGGTGAGTCCGGATCAGCTATATACGTTCTTGATGAAAGAGAGGACGGAGAGGTAGAGGTTAGGATAGCAGGTATGGTGAACTGGGGGTACCCAAGAGCTCAGGCTATAAATGGTGCTTCTATGGTGCATAGGTCGCTTGAGATTATGGAGGATCACTGGCTTTTCTTTGATCCGGATGTGGAGTAGAAAGACTTCTCAATACGGATTTATCTGGTAGATCGGTCTATAAACCTACTATCTTTTCCACGATTTCCTCTGCTACTGTATCGGCGTCTTTTTCTCTCGGTGTATTATCTATAACCAGATCATAGTGTTCTTCGTTAGTGTGGGTCTTGTCGTAGTTTATTGCGCCCTTATTGACCTCGTCTAGCTGTCTATTAAGAAGTTTCTTCTGCCTGATCAGGTTCTTTTCCCTCTTATTTTTGCCATCTACATTCTGGTATCCGTCTCTACCTTTCACTCTATCCGCTCTTGAATCTAAATCAGCAACCAGACGCACCTTTAGAATATCATCGGTACCTAGCCTGTCCTCCCCTCCTTCCAGACCAAGATAGGGCTGGATATACCTTCCATCATTAATATGGACTTCTCCTCTGACGATCTTATCCCTCATGCGCTCATCTGCTTCCTGGTTGTCCGCCAGGCTTACATGGTTGTCCCAGTATTCGTCTATATCCAGGTCCCCGTATCCTTCATGTTTTTTCTTCTTCTCCCATATATCGCTGAAATGACCTATCTTCCACTCTATGCCGTATTCCTCCTTGAGGCGTTTTTTAACCTTTTTTGAAGTGGTTGAGGCGCCAGCACCTGGTTGCCCAGATATCACCATCGCCTGATATTCTAAATCCATGAGTAGCTTAGTATGGGTCCTTGGGCTTTATCAATATTATCTGAACAGAAATTTGTCTATTTTCCTTCTGTTCGGATCACCAAAAATTATATATAAATAGAACTATTTTACTTTTAGAAAATGGTTAAATATCTTTCGGAATGGCGAGAGATTGCAGAAGAACAGGGTGTGGATTTGGAGACATATAACGATGAGTTGGTGGTGTTCCGTTCCTCTGAGGAGAAAGCCACGTCTTCTAGAAGGTATAAGAGAGATCTAGTGGGGGTCGCTCTTGATAGGAGCTATGAGAAGTTCCAGAAACTGGGTATGGACTCCTTCTACCTTCCGGATAACTACTCAGAAATAGAAGAATCCCTGAGTGATAGAGATTATGCTTTCTGGCTGAGAAACTTCGACTCTGAAAAGGCTTCTGGAGAAGTTAGAGACGAGATTAATGACATGTTTTACGAAGAGGAGGAGTTACTAGATCTAGTTTTTGAAGGTGCAGGAGCGCAATCTCACGTATTTGGCCTTGAAAAAGATGATGAGATGTTTGCCGTTGAGACAACGGCCAGGGAATCTCCTTATATTATATCTGAATTTCTGAGTCTATATACTGCCCAAAAGGCTCTAGAGGAGATAAGTCAGGATCTGAATGTAGAAGTCAGCGCTGTTGAGCCCTATTTCAGTAATCCTTTCTTCTTTTTCGAGGAACACGCCGGTGATGCGGAACTGGATAGAGGGGAGTACTCGAAAGTAAAGCGTCATCTGGATAGAGCGGATTATAGATATCTGTATAGGCGGAAAGGAGAAGGGTTGCTGAAAGAACTGGAGCCTCCTCTAGATACCAATCGGTTTCTAAGTGTGGATATGGGCCCGCACAATATGGCTGAGAACGGAAGCGGGTATTATGTGATTGACGGCGGAATCTGGCAGAGCAAATGGGTCTAATTCAACTGCCTCGTGTTGAAACGCAGAGCCACCCACTTATTTAAACATCATTTTTCTTGTTTTGCAGTGATAGTAAATGTCTGGTGGCTGTTGCGAGATGGAACCATTAAATGTATCTGGAGAGGACGGTCTCAGTGAGGTGGAAGAATACTTCTGCCTGAATGCAGAGCGGGGTACCCGGGATTACTGGAATCAGGTATCTAGGAGAGCTTTCTCTCTAGTTGAGAGGTATTTTGAGGATATTTATGATAAAATAAAACATTCTGAAGGGTCTGAGTATGCCTTGAGAGAGGAGAGAGATGCTGTGGAGTTGCTGGAAGGCTTCGCAGCTCCAGTATTTCAGTATTACGCAGGGTACAGAGAGGAGCCGAATGTAGATCTGTCTAGGTGGATGGAGTTTGCCAAGGAACGGGGATCAAGTTTTGAGATTGGGGAGTTCCCTTATTTCAATATCACTCTTAAGGATCCTTCCTTTGATAGAACATACCAGGAGGTGCAAGAATATGGGGAGGGTGAGTTTGATCAGGTTGTAGGTATTTACTCCAGCGGTTTGCCGTTTTTATACACAGCAGAGCCTTATCTTGAGGCTGATATGGTGGTGGTAAGGTACTCCCACCGCAAGAGAGAAGATCGTGAGGTGTTGGTCTCTCCGTTAATGGAGGACAGACTGGATCCTGAGGGGTCTGATATTCTTGTTGTTGATGATGTAATCAAGGAGGGTAAGACTCTGTCAAGGGTAGGGGGATATCTGCTGGATCGCGGAGCTGACAGTGTAGAAGCTCTTGTGGGAAAGAGTTGGCAGAATTTACCGCGAAGGAGCATGCTCAAGAAGGATTCGGATGGAGGGATCTTATTTTGGGAGAGACCGGTTTGAGGTTCAGAAGATTACTCTCAAAAGCATCGGAGGGGTCTGTGTGGAGTTGGTTCCGGGCCAGAAGACCTTAACCACCGGCAGAGAAGATTCTCTTGTGCTCCACCAAGTTCTAATTCCGACCTACTGGTTCTGCCCAAAAATTTTAAATACAAGCTGTTCATAAGGTATGAACATGTCTTTCATAAACCTTGATGAGCCGGAGGAGATAGTCTTCGAGGCACTAGGGATGAACGATCTCCAGCGAGAGATATACGAAAATGTGGAGGATCAAGAGCTAGCGGTCAAGGATCTGGTCGAGAAGACGGGTAGGACGAGGAGCGTGGTTCAGAGGGCGCTTCAGGAGCTTTTGAACAAGGGTGTGGTTGCTAGAGAGGCTAAAACCGACAAGACCATATATTACGTCTATAAATCCGTTCCTTTCGATAAAATCAAGGACAAAGTCTCTGAAATCCTTGAAAAATGGCATAAGAAGGCGCAGAAACGGCTTTCCTGATTCTCATGTGAGAAACACCTAACAGGTAAACACGCTTAAACCCGGAAATACCGGCGTTTTGGCCCCTATATTTAAAAACCGGGGGTCCTAAAAATAAG
>CAZWHR010000099.1:0-4376 GCA_964633675.1 uncultured archaeon
GGCTTTGAGTCGATAACTCTGAATCCTTCGAAGAGTTCCATGGGAATAGAATTATTAGGATTCTTTTTAAACTTCCATATGTAGAGGGATCTAGCATGTCAGAGCTGAAGCTCGGGGTTGTATCCTGCCTCCACGGAAACCTGGCAGTAGCGGAGAAGATAGTGGAAAGGTTCGAAAGAGATGGTGTGGATGCTGTAGCCCTGATAGGAGACATTCCCTCGGATAGAGACCAGGAGAAGAACTTCAGGGAGATACTTGAACTGTTCTCGGAGCTTGGAGTCAGGGTCTTTGTTGTTCCTGGAAGCCATGAGCATTATGAGGACTACTACAGCGCTCTAGAAGATGTGGAAGGCGATTTTTTGGACTGTTCAGAGATACAGAAGCACGATGTCAAGGGTCGGGAGCTGGTTTTTCTGCCTGGTTCGAGTGTGAGCGCGACAGACGCAGGTTTCAGGCTTCTGCCTGACAGGGAGGCAGAGGAAGAGTTCAGGTCGCAGGTGGAAGACAGGCCAGACCACTATACAGGGAAGATCGTCTCCATCTTTGCGGAGGATGTGAAGGAGCTGTGCAGTCCGGATTCGGTCCTAATAACCCATGATCCACCGAATTTTTCTGGAAAAGATGCTGTAGACCTGGCCAGGTACGGAGAGGCAGAAGAAACATTTGAGATAGACGAGAAAGAGATGGATGAGCTGGATTTTGTGGACAACAGGAGGATAGAGTCGGGCTGGCCCTTCCCTGTAGAGCAGGGCAGGAAGCTCAAGGAGCTGGGATATCCCTTCGAGATAAAGGAGAACAACGTCGGGGACGAGTTCCTGAACGACATCATGGAGGAGACCGGAATCAAGAAGCTGGTATGCGGGCACATACACGAGGCAGGAGGTAAGGCAGTAGACAGGGAAGGAAAACCGGTAGAGGAGGCGCTCTGGAGCGAGGAGATGATATACAACTGTGCCGCAGGCAAGGAAGGTATGGCGGGGATCGTGGAGTTTAGAGAGGATGAAGCGCTTTACATAAATCTGGAGCTTGTCTGAGATATATCGTGGTCTATACTTCTATCTCATCCGATTTCTCCCATTTGGAGAGGAATAGATTCTTTATCATCTTTATCAGCGGCTTATCTCTGATGACCAGGCTCGTCTCTGACTTTATAAGGCCTAGAAAAAGCACCTCATCATCTATAATAGCCATGGCCACACCTTCGTTCTCTATCTCTCTTATATCCTCCGTAATATCCAGCCATTTGGCTACATCCTCCTCGGTCTCCTCGTCATACCTGGTCAGAATCTTGAAGTCAACCCCTTTCTCAACGGCCTCACCGGTTTCTCTCGCCCAAACAGGATGAAACTGGGAAGTATACTTTATATTGTACTCGTACTCCTCAGGATCCGGCAGCTCCTGGACGACCTTATGAAAAGCCTTCTTGCCTTTGGTTACCCATACTGACCTTTCTGGTGCGGATTCATACGTCTGTCTAAGCCCCTCAACTTTCTCCTCTAGATCGTTAAGCTCCTGCTTCTTGTCCTCAATCATCTCCTTTAGATTTGAAGGATTCGACACGGAGTATTTCTTGGGCCTCTCCGGGGCAACCCGAACCAGCCCTTTAGAAACAAGGCTCTCCAGAACCTCATATATCCTCCCATATGGAACATCCGAACTGTTCGATATCTCAGAAGCTGTAGCTTCTTCTAGCTTCAAGATCGCCTCATAGGCCTTGCTCTCCATCTCAGTCAGTCCTATAGTCTCCAGATCCATACAACAACTATATGGGTTGTAAACTCATAAATGCTTCTATTAACCAAGTAGTAGTTACATATGTGCGGGGCAGAAGACAGAGAATACCGGCAAACCGTAGACAGAGAAGAGAAAAAGCTCTTCGAGAGTTGTCTAGAGGAGAGTATAGACCGGATAGAGCCTCAGGAGATAGGCTTCATAGGGATAACCGGTAGCTGGGAGAGGAGTATATCCCACGATATAGATCTGCTAAGCTTCCCTGATAAAGACGCGGATATCGGATCGGCATTTATAGAGCTGAATAGGATATATGAAGAGGTGGAAGAACTCCTGAAAGAAGAAAACGACGATTACTATCTGGTAGAGTCTCCTAGAAAATCTATGCAGGATCAGACGCACTATATAGCTTCAATAAAAGAAGGAGAAGAAGGAATGTTCCCAGTTCATTCTCTGTTCTTTCCAGACTATAGATCGTTCAAGGAGATGAATCATGAGGGATTTATACAGGAGATAGAAAAAAAGAGGGATTTCAAACAGAAGTTCGGAGAGTTTGACCTACTTTATGAGCTAGATTCCGAAGATATAAGGGAAGAGAGAATGACAAACTACAGGTTCCTGCTGGAGTTTAATCTGCACACAAAGGCCCGTCATTTCCCCGAGAAGGCTTTGAAGGCCAGCGCCAGATCCTTCTTGCCCTACATGAAACATACTCGCAATCTTCGTATAGATAACGAAAGCCCTGAGAGTAGAGAGGAGGTTGTAGAGGAAATAGAGAAGCTAGCAAGACGTCTGGACGAGCAAAAATCAGAGGAGCCTACAGAAGGCTACAGCGAACCTGAGATGGTGATAGATCTTGAATCTGTCAGAGACAACTTTAGGAGGATTAGCAGCGCATCAAATTCAGCTATAACATCTTACGCCATAAAGAGCAATTATAACCCTGAAATAATTGAAGCGGTATACGACATGGGCGGCTATATGGAAGCTATGACGGTAGAAGAATACAGCTACCTCAGAAATCTCGACATAGAGCCCAAGAGAATAATATTAAATGGCCATAGAGGTACAGATATTGAAAGATTGCCAAAAGAAGAACTTCCAAAAATCTTTTCACTTACAGGATATAGCCTCAACGACATAGAAAGGATTGGCAAAAAAGCTAGAGAAGAAGGAATGGAGATAAATGTGGGTGCGCGAGTTGAGACCAGACCCTGCTCGAACTCAGCGGAGAGGACAGAAGGTCAATTCAATGGACTGCACATACCTTTCAACTTAACTCTACGAGAAGATAGGTCTCTTAAGAATCTACTGCAGGAATATGAAGATGTTTTAAATCCCAAAGTTCTCCTTGGAATGGCAGGATATTCTATATCAGAGGAATATGCAGTATCAAATCTAGCAGAGGATCTTGAAGAGATAAACAGAGAGCTAGGATTTGAATATATAGATATAGGAGGAGGCTACGCCAGCGAGTCAGTGCTTAGAGAGGAAGACAGGTCGATAGAAGACCTGTTTAAACTAGTTGATATCGATTATCCTCTAATAATAGAGCCAGGTAGATACATAGTCGAGGACGCCTGCTATATAGATGCCGAGATAAAATCCGTTGCCCAAACTCATGATTACGATGGAGTATGTATACTGAATACCGGTATGAATCTATTGCCACCTCTTGAAAGAGCTAACTATCGTCTAGAACTCAAAAAGAGGTCAGAAGAAGGAGGTAGTAGACATAAATATCTGGTCAGGGGCCATACAAGCGCATCTACAGACGTTATAGGAGAATTAAACTCCTCTAGAGAACCAGAAGAAGGCGAGATAATGCGTATCAGAAATTGTGGAGCCTATACCTCTAACCTCTCTGATAATCTAGGCATACCAGAACAGAAAGCCTACAGGACCATTATCAAATAATAGACCTAGATATCTATTCTTCCTCAATCTCATCCATAACCTTCTGATGCAGCTGCTGGAGGCGCTTCTGCTTGTCATCAAGCATGACCACATCGCTTCTGGCCTGGAGGATAAGGTTGTGCGCGAAAGGTGACGGAACACTGTTTTCTCTGGAGATGTAGTCTATATCTCCACCCCTCAGGCCTTCAATCACCTCCTGCGCATGTTCCAAATCCATCGCATCCTCCATGATCTCCCTGTAGGTCTCCTTGATTATTGGAAACTCCGGGTCGATCTTCTCGCAGGCCGCCAGGAGGAAATGAGACTTCATCTGCTGCTTGCCCACCGATTTAGTATTGCCCTTGTAGTTCCTTATGATCATGAAGGCTCGGGCTGCCACATGCCTAAATCTGCGCTTCATGAGCTCAGTCTTTCTCACAGCCTTCTTCAGCACCTCCTCTATATCAGACTCAAGAACGCGGTCAAACAGCTTGTCGATATCGAAGGGTCTCCTCGGACATTTCAGCACAAAGCCGTGGTCCTCTACAACTATCCCTACGTTGCTTCCAACAAGTTTTGAGAGAACTCTTGCAAATATCCTGCAGAGCGCATCATTGACCTTCCTGCCATAGATGGAATGGAACACCAGGTTGAGCTTGTTCTCCTCGTCCACGGTCCTCTCAACAAATATCTTCCTGTCCGTGGGAACGAAACCCATGTAGTCGTACTGCTCCCTTATATAGCTGAAT
>CAZWHR010000100.1:0-746 GCA_964633675.1 uncultured archaeon
CACCCTGCGAACCTTCAAGTACGACAATGCCGGCAACATGACCGAGATCAAAAACTTGCGCAAAGAAGTGACAAAACAGATGAGCTACGACGCAAAAGGAAGATTTACCGGCTTCCGGGAGCTTGATGATATCAAGGACCTGGTTGATGCAAATACAACGAAACGATTCGCCTACAGATTCGCGCCGACCGGCCAGCGGTACAGAAAACAGGACGTTCTCAATAATAACACGCGTCTGAGAATGTACGACGGAAATGATGTGGTAGCGGACTACACTGGTTCTACCTCCAATCCAACTCTCCAGAGAACCTACGCCAACGGCCTCAGTGTCGACCAGAAGATCGGTCGGTTTGACGGGAATGGAAACGCCAGCTGGCATTTGAGAGACCGGCTCAACTCCTCCACAGCGGTCATAGGAAACGATGGGGCCGTTCAGAATCATTACACCTCAAACGCGTGGGGCTCCAGCCTGCATCGATTCGAGAACAATCCACAGAGATATACGTTTACCGGAAGAGAAGAAGACCGGGAAAGTGGCTTTATGCATTTCCGTGCCAGAAGCTACTTCCCGACGATTGGTCGATTTATGCAGAGGGATCCGAAGGATCGGTTTGGGGCGCATTACCGTTATGGAGCGAACAATCCAGTTCGAATGGTTGATCCGATGGGATTGGAGCCATCTAAAAAACAATTGTTAAAGGGATTGGAAGGGATCACAAGGGACAGGGGACAATCGGTTGTGGCTC
>CAZWHR010000100.1:756-4340 GCA_964633675.1 uncultured archaeon
GGACCAGGAAAGTCGATTCATGCACTTTCGTGCCAGGAATCATTTCCGACCATCAATTGGTTTATACAGAGGGATCCATAGAATCTACATTTTGAGCAAAACAATTATCTTTTCAGATGGGGTCTATTTATGGAAATGGAAGCAGGTTTCGGATATTGTGAATGTAGAATTGGCAAACTTTTTTTGTTTGTTGATCACCAGAAAACATGTCAAAAACCTTAAAAATAACCTACCCGGATGATCTTCCAGCTTCCATGGGAAAAGATTCCGATGAGTTTGAGGACGAGCTCCGGTTTCTTGTTGCCGCCAAACTGTATGAACTTGGACGGATTTCGTCGGGACGTGCATCTGAGATTGCCGGTATAAATCGAGTGGAGTTTCTGGAACGTCTTGGGGATTATCGTGTTTCCGTCATCAACTACAGTTCCGAAGAACTTAAGCAGGAAATTCAGGAGTCCAGCAGAAGGTCCGAACATTAGTCCTGATGATTGTTTGTAATACCAGTCCCCTCATTCTGCTCGGCAAGGTCGATCTTCTCTGGTTGCCGTCTGATCTATACGATAATATACATTTGCCAGCCGCGGTACTGGAGGAAAACAACGCCAAACCCGGTCCGGTTGCAAACACCGTCCAAAATCAAATTGATCAGGGGACACTAACTGTACGAACTCCTGAAGAAACATTTCTCCGGAGGGCGGAGCCCGGAGGAGAAAGCAATCGACAACCGGCTCTGAGCTTTCGCTCGTATCTATCACTGAATTTCATTTTACGGGAGTTGGTCCCATGAGTATAATTGATGATCCTGATCAAATCGATCGCTGGACTGCGAAACGAAAACTCGAACTTGTATTGAGAGGTCTCCGGGGAGATGTCTCCGAGGAACAACTTTGCCAGGAATATGGTGTCAACCGAAGTGAATACCGAAAGTGGAAAGAAAAGGTTCTTAAGAAGGGCCAGGAAGCGCTTGTGGAACGCAGTAGCAAAGATCCCCAGCAAAAGGAAATCGAACGGCTCAAGAAAAAAGTTGGGGAACTGACCGTCGCCAACGATGTCCTAAAAAAAACTTAGCGGACTCGGAACAAAGCGGTGGCAACTCGTAGATGAGATGATCCAGAAAGCCAAACAAGAGGACATCAAGATGAGCATCGCCTCGGTCTGTGAATACATCGGACGGTCTCGATCCGGCTATTACAATTATCAAGAGCGTAAAGACCAACCGACAAAAAGCCGTGGCCGTCCGGCCACCGGCCAGATTGATGAAGCAATGGCAAAAGTCATTAAATGGATCAAACGCTGCTGGGCCCCGGTCCAGGTTGGATATCGGCGTATAACGGCTATTTTAAATCATCATCTGGGGATCACAGCCAACAAGAAGAAAGTGCAGTGGATCCTTCAGATCAAAGGCTGGCAGGCCAGGCAGTACCGGCGTCCATCACGGCCTTCACCGGATCCGGAGGATCCAAACCGGCAGGTGACCGATCCAGGGGATCCGGTTGAAGTTCAGGAACCGGACACCTGCTGGAGCACGGATCTGACGAAGATTTACGTGGAGGAAGTGGGATGGGCCAACCTGATTCCGGTTCTGGACAACGCCACCCGGGAGTGTGTTGGCTGGGTCTTCAGTCACAGGGGACGAGCCACCGAAGCGAAAGATGCGATTCGTGAGGCGGTGATCAATCAGTTTGGATCCGTCTCAGAGGTACCGGATGAACTGGAACTGTTGACCGATAATGGAAGCATCTTTCTTGCCCATAAGTTTGTCGACCAGATGGACGAGCACGGGATCAAACAGAAGTATACGCCGTTCCATTGTCCGTCTGCGAATGGAATCGCCGAACGGTTTATGAGGACGTTGAAAGAGGAGGAAGTATGGCATCACGTGTTTGAAACGATGGAGGAGGCTGAAACGGTCATCGCTGGATCGATGAATATAACCAGCAGCGCCGACACTCAAGCCTTGATTACCAATCACCCTCAGACTTCAGAGAATTTCTTCGACAGAAAGGTGCTTAGAGAGTGTTGAAATTAAAGGGGTCACTACAAACATTATAATGAAAAGATTTTCTAAGATAATATTCAGAGTTTCCATCTTTATTTTATTGTTAACAGGAATATTAGGAGAAATGGTTAAGGTTTCGAACAAAACACAATTATGGCTTACCGGCTTTTGGATAGGTTTGTCGGGTTCTGTCCTCGAATTTTTTTACTCAACAAAAAATAGTGAAATCATTGTTTCGAGTATAAAAGTTGTTATTTTCTGTTCTATTTTAATATTACATTACGATATAAAATGGTTAGGTGGTTATAGTATATTTTTCCTTATATTAATCGTATTATTCCTTGGTTTGCCTCTTGTTGTCGAAAGTATGGTCTTGCCATATGATGAAGTGTCATTCCTGGGATTAAAATTGGGGGATCTGAATACGCATAAGAAAAAAGATAGTGTAACTAATTCCACGAAAGAAACCCTAATATTGAAGAAAATAGATTATTGTTTGATGTTTCTAATGGCGGTCTTGGTTTTATTGTATATTTCCGTCCGCATGTATAAATCGGCGTTCATGATCCCAGAGTCTCTTCGATATTTTTTTAGTTGAAAATGTTTCATGATCTTGATTCAGAAACCATCGGGTATGTGGCTGACTTTTGTAAGATCTGTCATGGAATTACACCGAACAGGATTGTGAAAGTCTATGAAGAAGAATGGACTGATCAAGGTGAGTCCCATTGCTGGATCAGTTCCTGTGAACTCTGCGAAACTTATCACATCGACGAGCCCGAAGATTACAACGAGATTGTAGACGATTTTCAGTCGATGCAGGAATTAATGGAGGTCACGTTTCCTGACATAGAAAAAGAATATAAAGAACGCCTTTCTCTTGAAAAAAAGATTCGTGACGACCCGGACTCTCTAAAACAAGAAGATCGGAAACGCCTGATTCGGGAATCTCTCGAGAATGCCGCCGAAGTTCATAGGTTAAATAAAGACCAATTCTCCGAGGTGAAATGGATTTCTTATGGATTGGGAATAGGTTTGTATATGGGCTTTGGCTATTTTTATTTTGTGTTGTGGATTGTTGTAACGGATTTCCTTCACTCCGTATTATATCAGACGATCATTCTGGCGATTGGTGCGACAGGATTTGGATACATCCTATATATTGTTTATAAACGTCTTTTTATGGATTCTCTGGATCAAAATGTATCTTCCATGCTCGTTCGGAGTTTGAGAGTGGTCAAGCCGTCAAAAAAGGAGCTCACAAGTGAGCTTGATTGGTTAAAGATACAGGGTTTTTCAGGACTCTCCGGACTTGACGTTGACCAACTTTTAAAAGATATTAAGGATTCAGAGAACCGTGAAGTAGAAGATCGTGTCAAGCTATCCCTTTAAAGGTCACTGATCTGAATTTAAAATTCCGCATCAGTAAAAGAGATCAGGTCAAGTGGGGTCCACGTATGAGCGTACGTTACTCTCAGTAAAAGAAGGAAACCGTCTCTTTCAACGGTAAATTGGAACTTGCACGTTTTTTTTGGTAGCGTCACGAAAGTTGTGTTTCATCGAAATTGGGATATCGCTCCTTCAT
>CAZWHR010000101.1:0-4283 GCA_964633675.1 uncultured archaeon
GTGTTTCAGGCATCAGCGCCAACGTTCCCGGCGCCGGGTTTCGGGGACAGGCTGCTAACTCCTCCGGTGCACGGACAGAGAACAACCAGAACGATACCCGAAGGGAACAGGTGCGGAGGGAACAGCGACGACAGCAACGGAGGGCGGAGCAGCGAGAACAACAGGCGGATCGGAAACTGCCGAGGGCCTTCCGTGAAAACCTGGAATTTGGTGTTGTGGAACCCACCGGTGAAATGTTTAAAAAGGTTGTGGATACACAGAGCAACGAAACCGTGAAGGTTATGCCCCCCGTTTTTATGCTGAAACACAGCGTCAACATGAAGGAACTGGTGGGGCGGTTCCTCGATCAAAAGGTGTAGAACTGGCGTCCATAATCAGGACACCCATTCTTGCAGGTAATTACATGGAGGTAACCAATGGTCGGGCCCATACGGTTTCCGGGATCAACGTCGGGCATTAATTTCGACCGTATAATTCAGAAGATCGTTCAGGCCGAGAAAACAAAGGTCCAGGACGTCCAGTCACGGATTAAGGAAAACGAAACGGAGAAATCCGCGCTAAAAAGCGTCATCGGTCAGCTCTCCTCTCTAAAGGGGGAACTCAATTCACTGGCCAGTCCCTCACTCTTTAATTCCACGTCGGTTTCGTCCTCCGACACGTCGATTTTGACCGCGTCGGGGTCGAACGTGGCGTCCACCGGCTCCTTTCAGTTCACACCCACTCAGCTGGCACAGACCCATAACATGCTTTCCTCCGGGTTTGACAATCCGGACGTAAAACCCGGGTCCGGATCGATTTCCCTGGAGGTGGGTGATGGTCACCTGGATCGGACCACCCCGCTCGACCGGTTAAACGGAGGCAGTGGTATTGATCGGGGCAAAATTAAACTGATCAACGAAGATACCGGAAACAGTTCAACCATCAATCTCCTGGACGCGGTCAACGGAAAGGACGTGGTGGAACGGGTGAACAACGATTCCGCGTTTAACCTGAAACTCCGAACCGACGGCGACCGGTTCGTCATTGAGAACAACACGGGCGACGTCATGTCCATCGAGAGTGTCGGTTCAAACACGACGGCCTCGGACCTGGGCATTAACAAAACAGTGGATCCGGCCGTTTCGACCGAGAAAGTCGGGGATCAGGTCCTGACCATTTCGCGCGACACCGATCTTTCCGTGCTGAACGACGGAAACGGCGTGCGCCTGAAAGACGCCCTGGCCGATTTTGAAATTCGGACCAAACTGGACGACGGCACGGGCAGTCCGGAGACGTTTTCCGTAAATCTCTCCGAGGACATGAAAAATCTCGGGGACGTTGTGGATGCCATCAACAACGCGGCCCCCGACAACGACGGGGACAGCAATCCGGATGTGCGGGCGTCCGTTTCCCAGAAAGGCAATGGCATTGTGCTGGAAGACACGACCGGGGCGAATGATCATCCATTTGAAGTAGCCGCACTGAACAACAGCAACGCGGCCCTTGACCTCGGTCTGATTGACGAACAGGGATCGGTGACACCGGAATTGGACGGAACGGAGGATCAGGCGAATGGAGATACCATCGTGGGCAGGCGACTTCTGGCCGGATTCGAAACCCGGATGCGAAACACCCTGAACGGCGGTTCCCGGTTGTTCCGGGCCGACGGCACGGCGGCAAATGATTTTGCCGGGGTGCGAAACGGGCTCATCGAAATTCAGGACCGGGAAGGGGACACCGTCCAGATTGATCTGGACAAGCGAAACTCAACGACCATCACGGCCGTGGAAGGAGGCGGCGAACGAATTGAAGTGAATGACGCCACCGGGATCACGGAAGGGAGCCGAATCCGGATTACCAACGGCGGCACGACCGAATTCAAAACCGTGACGGAAGTAGGCAACCTGGACATGGACGGTCAAACCGAAATTCAGTTTGAGAACCAGTCCCTGGACCCGTCGCTAGGGGTTGGTGATGGGGTACATTCCGACAAAGAATCCCTGAAGGACATCGTCCGGTCCATAAACAACGAAGCACAGGATGCCGGCGTGAATGTGTCCCTGTCCATCGATGACGAAAAAAACGGACTTCTCCTCGAGGACAACACCGGGTCCACGGCGAATGATCTTCGCATCCGGGATGTGGACGACGGCGACGGGGAGGCCGATCGCGCTGTGCAGGACATGTTCGGGACCGCCGGCGCCGGTTCACTGGCCGACATTCAGGTATCCGCGAACCAGATTGATGGCACCGACCGGGATCCCCAATACATAAGCACCCGTACGAAACTCGCTTCCCTGAACGGAGGGGAGGGAGTGGACAGGGGAAAAATTGAGATCAAGGACCGGGACGGTACGACGTTTACCGTCGACCTCCGGCAGAGCGACGATACACACATCCGCGATGTGATTCGGGAGATCAATCTCGGGGCGTCGGGGGCCGGAAGCGACCTCAGGGCAAACGTGAACGACACCGGCGACGGCATCGTGCTTGAGGATTCAACGGGAAGCAACAAAATTCGTGTACGAAACGCCGGAGGCGCAACCACGGCGGATGACCTGAACATCGCCGGCGAAGCCCCTGACGGCAGTCCGGGACGTCTGGATGGGTCCTTCGAGTTCAAGATTGACGTCACGAGTTCTGATACACTCGAGGACGTCGTCGACAAAATCAACAACAGTGATGTGCCTCTCTCGGCCAACTTCGTGGATGACGGATCGGACAACAATCCGTACCGAATTTCTCTGCTGAGTGATCGAAGCGGACTTCCCGGTCGCATTACCGCCGACTCCACCGTTCCCGACCTCTCGTTCTCCACCACCGCTCCTGCCAAGGACGCCCGAATGCTGTTTGGGACGGATGGAGGAGATGGGGAACCGGCCCTCTTTACACGGTCGGAGAACCGGTTTGAGGACATCGTTGATGGGCTCACCGTCAAACCGCAGTCCCCCAGTTTTGATCCCGTGACCGTTACGGTGGAGCGGGACCTCCAGAAGGTGATGGACAAGGCCAGTTCCTTTGTCGAACAGTACAACAAGGTTATTGAGAGCATTAAGGAGAAGACGAAGTTTAACCTTGAAGAGGACGAGAAAGGTCCACTTGTTGGGCAGAACGACATACAGAGCACCGAACGATTACTCGCCCGCACCATTTCACAGGCGGTGGAGGGCATCCCTTCCTCAAAATTAAACACCGCCGGGGAAGCGGGATTTTCCCTGAACAAGGACGGCACACTTTCGCTGGATTCGTCAAAACTTCGGGATCAACTGGAATCGAACTTCAAACAGACACGGGACTTCTTCACGAAGCAAAAACAGCTCGAGCTGGACCTGTCCCTCGATCGGTTAAACAACGGCCGGGGCATTGACACCGGGCAGAACGAAGATCTTGAGATCTTCAAGCGAAACGGCGACTCCTTTACGGTCGACGTTAGTTCCGCAAATGACGTCTCCGACGTGCTGCGGTTAATCAACACGAATGGGGCGAACGGCGACGACATCAGCATGGACATCGGGGCGGACGGAAATCGGTTTGTGATCACAAGTTCCGGACCGGCCCATACGGACGACGTGGATTCGGTGTCCGGTTCCGGATCGGTGCTGGAAGATTCGGCCCTCGGGGGAAAATCGGAGGAAGCCCTCGTCGGCGCCCGTGTCGAGATGACGTCCGGACCGAACAGCGGCGAGGTCGCAACGGTCGAATCCTTTGACGAGTCCTCAAATGAACTTACGCTGAGCGATCCCATCGCCACGAGCGGTGATGATTATGAACTTGAGGCGAAGGTGGGGGCGGCCAACGAAAACGACACCCGAACGGCCTCCACCCTCGGCATTAACAGCCGTGAGGAGCCCGGTGACACAACGGTGAAAGGCGGTATTATTAACGTCGACGGCGATCCCGGTTTCGGTCCCAGGGGCGTCGATAACATGGAGTCACTGATCCGCGATTCCACCGGAATGCTCACGGGCGCCAAAGAAGGAATCGAGGACGAGATCGAGGGGCTGGAGGAGGAGATTGATGATATTAATGAGGATATTCAGGCGAAGAAGGATCGACTGACAAAACGCTTCGCCAGGTTAGAACAGTTCCTCGCGCAGCAGCAACGTTCGCTTCAGAGACTTCAGACCAGCGCGTCGAGCTTTTCGAGCGGTGGCTTCGGCGGTGGAGGACTGCAGCAGCTTCTCGGCGGGGGCGGCGGAGGGGGCTCCCTGTAAACGAATGACGTCGTTGGGGTCGGTGGCTGAACGGCTGTTCGCACACGATAAAGAATCGAATGCGATTATTTCGAAAACAATAGATGGGAG